>CANBWX010000049.1 GCA_947373225.1 Flavobacteriaceae bacterium
AAAGCTTCTTTGTAAAGAATGTATTTTGTTTACGGTAAGTTAGTTTTATTTTCGGAATTGCGATTTGTTGAAAAGATTATTCAATTGATGGTATCCGTTTTGAAAACGGCTCGAATTCTCTTTTTTATTTTCCGAATTGGATTAATCCTTTTACAGATGAAAAACACTTATTTTAAACTTCATAAAACTCGATAGGCAAACCGTCTGGATCCGCGATAAAAGTGAATCGTTTTCCAGTTGTAGAATCTACCCGAATGGCTTCGGAAGTTATGTTTTTCGAATCTAAAAAAGAAATAGTTTGGTCTAAATCGTTTACTTCAAAAGCCAAATGGCGTAATCCGGTAGCTTCTGGATTTGTAGTGCGTTGTGGTGGATTGGCAAACGAAAAAAGTTCGATTGTGAAAATTCCATTCAAAGCCAAATCCAATTTATACGACTCTCTTTCTTCGCGATAAATTTCCCGAATGATTGATAAACCTAGAATTTGGGTATAAAAGGATTTAGATTTTGGATAATCGGAACTGATAATGGCAACATGATGCACTTTGTTTATAGAAAGCATAATTTTATTCTAGGTTATTTTTTTGATCACTTTTGCGGGATTTCCCACCGCCATATAATTATCTGGAATGTTTTTTGTAACGACCGAACCGGCACCAATTACGCATCCATTTCCAACGGTTACTCCTGGGCAAATGATGGCATTTCCACCAATCCAGCAATCATTACCAATAGTTATGGGTTTCGAAATTTTATGTGTTCGACGCATTATTGCGTCAAGCGGATGTGAGGCTGTATAGAGCTGAACGCCCGGGCCGATAAAAACATTCGAGCCAATGGTAACTTTATTTTCGTCTAAAACTACGCAGTTTACATTGAAAAAAACATTGTCACCACAGAAAATGTTATAACCATAATCACAGAAAAAAGGTGGTTCAATATATAAATTCGTTCCGGCATTCGGAATTAATTCAGATAAAATTAACCTCGCATTTTTGGTCATTCGATATTCGGTTACATTTAACCTGTGGAGTAAGTTCTTCGCTTTTCGACGGTCTTTTTTAAGATTTTCATCGCCCAAAGGATAAGGTTCACCGTCAATTATTTTTTCGTTTTCAGGTTTCATAAAAAGCTGTTTTATATCGTAAATATATAGGAAAACGAGCAAGAATACAACTCATCCTATAAATTCTACAATTGGGTCAATTACTATTTCAAAATTTTAATTATCGAAATATATTTGGTCTATCAAAATCAAACCAATGAAAACAATTTTAAAAATCACATTCCTCTTTTTTTCAATTTCTATATTTTCTCAAACCACAATTTCAGGAAAAATTACCGATGAAAAAAACAACCCCATTTCTGGAGCCAATATTTATATTGATGGAACTTATGATGGTGCAACGTCTAATGATTTGGGCGAATTTAGTTTTGTAACCACTTCAAAAGGAACTCAAATATTCGTAGTTAGCTCGCTAACATTCGATGTTTTGAAAATGTCTATAACAATAGAAGAATTCAAATATCAAACTTTAATTTTAAAGAAAAGTATCAATGCGCTTGACGAAGTTATCATTACCGCAGGAACGCTGGAATCGGGTGATAAATCGAGGGTTTCGGTTCTGAAACCTTTGGATATTCTGACCACGGCGGGAAATCCTGGCGATATTATTTCGGCATTTAAAACGATGCCGGGAACCCAAATTGTTGGCGAAAGCGGAAAACTCTTTGTTCGTGGTGGCGAAGCAAACGAAACGCAAACCTTTATTGATGGGCTTAGAGTGCCACAACCTTATTTGCAAACGGCAAATAATGTTCCTACAAGAAGTACTTTTTCGCCTTTGCTTTTCAAAGGAACAACTTTCTCAACAGGTGGTTATTCTGCGGAATATGGTGATGCGCTTTCGAGTATTTTAGTCATGAATACCATTGATGAACCCGATTTAGCAAAAACAGATATTGGTTTAATGAGTGTGGGATTGAGTGCTGGAACCACTAAAAAATGGAAGAAAGAGTCTTTTAGTATTAACACCAATTACATCAATTTAGAGCCATATCAAACTTTATTACCTGATAATGTAAAATGGATAAAACCTTATCAATCCTTAGGTGGTGAAAGCGTTTTTAGACATAATTTCGAAAATGGTTTATTGAAAATTTACGCTTCTTTTAATGCTGCAAATTTCGATTTAGAACAAGATAATATCAATTTTCCAAATAGATTACATACTTTAAATAAAAACAATAATTTTTACACAAACACCTCATACAAAGGTAGTTTTGGTGGTAATTGGAAGATTGTTGCAGGACTTAGTTTTGGATATAATCAAAATAAAGGAATTTATGATGTCTATAATTTTGATAATACAGAAAAGGCGAGTCATTTGAAACTGAAATTCACAAAACCAATTTCAGATCGTGTAAAAACAAGTTTTGGTGCCGATTATTTCTATACAAAATACAACGAAAATGTTGCTGATGTGGTAAGCGGATACAATTCGAATAGTGTGGCTTTATATTCGGAAACGGATATTTTATTTTCGAAAAATCTAATCGCAAAAGCAGGTTTTAGAGTTTCTAGAAACTATTTGCTGAATGAAAATGCCATTTCTCCAAGAATGGCATTGGCTTATAAAGTTGCAAAAAACAAACAGTTTTCTCTGGCTTATGGCACTTTTGAAGAAGCACCAAAACAAGATTATTTAAAATATTCTACCAATTTACAATCGGAAAAAGCACAGCATTATATTCTGAATTATGAATATAATAAGGAAAAACAAATGTTTAAAGCGGAGATTTATTATAAAAATTACACGGATTTAGTAAAATATGATACTCAAACGGTGGTGTATAATAGCAATTTCAACAACAATGGAACTGGCTTTGCCAAAGGTTTAGAGCTGTTTTGGAGAGACGGAAAAAACATCAAAAACTTGGAATATTGGGTTTCCTATTCTTATATAGATACAAAACGAGATTATCAAAATTTTCCAAAAGAAGTTACGCCAAGCTTTGTTGCCAATCATACTTTGTCATTGGTTACAAAATACTGGATTCAGGATTGGCGCTCACAAATTGGGGCGACCTATAGTTTTAGTTCCGGAAGACCATATAATAATCCAAACGAAACTGCTTTTATGAACGAAAAGACAAAAACCTACAACAATTTGAGCGTGAATTGGGCGTATTTAATTTCGCCTCAGAAAATACTATTTTTCTCGGTGACCAATATTGCGGGAATCAAAAACGTATATGGTTATGATTATGCGAATACCCCAAATTCAAGCGGGATTTTCAAAAGTCAAGCCATAACACCAACAGCAAATCGATTCTTTTTCGTAGGTTTCTTTTGGACAATTAGCAAGGATAAAAAAACGAATCAGTTGGAGAATTTATGATGTATTACACTTCATCCACAAAAATCTACAATTCGGTAAGTATAAATTTCAAAACAAATACAATGCGCATAAATTTGGTTAACAATTAGAAACAAAACTATTTTAATAACAATAAAAATTTTAAAACCATGAAAAAAATAATTTTAGTAGCAGTCATTTTAGTAGCCAGTTTGGCTAGTGCGCAAAACGTGAACTTAACGGTAAATACCTCAGGATTTCGAAACAATGATGGAAAAGTAAAAGTAGGATTGTATAATGCAGAAGCTAAGTTTTTGAAGGAAACCTACCTTGGAATAACTTCTGAAATTCAAGATTTGAAGGCAACGGTTCAATTCAAAGATTTGCCTGCTGGCGAATATGCCGTTTCTATTTATCATGATGAAGATAATGACGGTAAATTGAAAACAGGTGTTTTTGGAATTCCAAAAGAAGATACTGCCTGTTCGAATAATGCTAAAGGAAAAATGGGCCCTCCAAAATATGCCGATGCAAAATTTACAATAACAAAGGACACGACAATCGCAGTAATTCTTAATAATTAAATATAAATATTATGATAAAAATAATAACAATTGTAGCATTATTTATTTGTAGTTTAGCTTCGGCACAAACGCAATATGAACAAGGAATGACAAAGGCACTTGAACTTTGGAATCAAGGAAAAACGGCAGAATCGACTGCGTTATTTGAAAGAATTGCAGCTGTAGAAAAAGACAATTGGTTACCAAATTATTACATTGCTTTGATGAATTCTACAGCAGCAATTGGGTTGAAAGACAAAGATAAAATGATTGCAATGGTCAATAAAGCGCAAAATGCCTTGGATGTTGAGCTTATAAAAACACCTAATAATCCAGAATTATTCGTTGTTCAAGCATTAATAAACACGGTTTGGATTGTTTTTGACCCGATGACAAACGGACAAAAATTGTCTCCAAAAACAATGGAATTATATGAAAAAGCAATAGCATTGGCACCAGAAAACCCAAGAGTTGTACTTTCGAAAGCTGAATTTGAAATTGGCGCAGCATCTTTTTGGGGAACAGATACAAAACCAATGTGCGATGAAGTTAAACGTTCTATTGTATTATTTGAAAAACAAAAATTAGCAACTCCTTTTTCACCAAAATGGGGAAGAGAAAGAGCAGATGCTTTATTGAAAAATTGTAAGTAAATAACTGGAAGATTATTAAATTTGGACAGTATATATTATAAACGACCAGCATAAAAAAACAAATAATAATGAATAAACCTTGTAACATATATGATGATCTTAGAGAAGGAATTCTAAATCTTTTGAAGGTTTCCGTAATTTTTACCATCCTATTTTCATGTTTTTTAGGAAAGGATTTTGATTTACAAAATGTTGCTATGACATTTGTAATAAGTGCTAGTTATTCATTTGTAATGGGTTTTGGAAACGGAATGATTAACTATTATTTAGATCGAAAATGGGACTGGCTTGAGCAAACTAACTCGAGAGTTTATTTCGGTATAATTATAACCGTTTTATATACTATTCCGGCGGTTTTAGCGGTCAATTATTTAGTGTTTGTCTATTATCAAAAATTACCAATCGCTGACTTTTTTAGTGAAAGAATGCTTTTTATACATCTTTTTTATATCATTCTATCACTTGGGGTTTCTACTTTTATGCACGCTAGAAGTTTTATGCAGAATTGGAAAGAATCAAGTAAAAATAAAGTAAAAGAACAAAAAATCATAGCAGGAACTGCAAATGCGAAGTTCGAAAGTTTGAAAAACCAAATAGATCCTCATTTCCTCTTTAATAGTCTAAATGTTTTAAGTTCATTAATCGAGGAAAATCCTGAAAATGCACAACGATTTACCACTTCTTTATCTAAGGTTTATCGCTATGTTTTAGAACAAAAAGATAAAGAATTAGTTCCAATTGAGGAAGAATTAGCTTTCGCCAAAACCTATATGAATTTATTGAAAATGCGTTTCGAAAACAGTCTTTCTTATGAGTTACCTGCAAATTATGAGGAGATTGCTTTGTCGCTCGCAATGAAAGAAATGAAGGTTGTACCACTTTCCTTGCAGTTATTATTAGAAAATGCAGTAAAACACAATGTGGTAAGCGAACAACGACCGCTGCATATCAAAATTTTTATCAAAGATGATTTTCTATGTATCGAAAATAATTTTCAAAAAAAGGAAGTTTTGCAAGACAGACAAGGCGTAGGACTAGAAAATATCATTAATCGTTATGGAATTATTACCAATAGGAAAGTAATAATTGACCAAAACCAACAAACCTATACGGTTAAAATACCAATATTAACGAAACAAATTACCATCATGGAAAATGTTAATTACAACGAAAAATCAACTTATTATAGTGCCAAAAAGAAAGTAGAAGAATTAAAACGATTTTATACCAGTTTGATGTCCTATTGCATAATAATGCCATTTCTTATTTTTATTAATCTAAAATATAACAGCGAATTTCAATGGTTTTGGTTTCCAATGTTTGGTTGGGGATTTGGATTAGTAATGAAAGGACTTCGTGTTTATGGTTATGGTTCTGAATGGGAAGAGCGAAAAATTCAGCAAATAATAAAAAAAGAAGAGTTTAAACAAAGGTGGAAATAGTTCTAATTGAATTTAAAAACTAATAAAATGGAAGATAATTTTAAACAAAACGAACGCTATTTATTAGCGAAGAAAAGAGTTAAAAGTATAAGAGGATTTTACATTCATTTATTCGTTTATTTTATTGTAAATACTTTTATAAGTGTTCAGATTTACATGCATAATGATGGTGAATTTTGGAGATGGGAAAATTTCTCAACCGCATTATTTTGGGGAATTGGATTACTGGCTCACGGAACAAGTGTATTTGGAAGCAATTTGATTTTTGGAAAAGAATGGGAAGAAAGAAAAATTCAGGAGTTTATGAACAAAGATAAAAACCAGAAATGGGAGTAAGAATAAGTTCATTTACCAATGTCGGTTAACCGAATAATCAAATAAACGATTCAACATTCAATGACAACACTAATAATAGAAGACGAAAAACCAGCAGCAAGATTACTGCAACGCAAACTCACAAAACTAAATATCGAAGTTGGAGTGATGCTTCATTCTGTAGAAGAATCTATCGAATGGTTTTCTAGAAATGAGCACCCCGATTTAATCTTTCTTGACATTCAATTATCGGATGGATTATCGTTTGAAATCTTCGAAAAAATCGACATAAAAAGTGCCGTAATTTTCACCACCGCTTATGATGAATATGCTTTAAAAGCATTCAAATTAAATAGCGTAGATTATCTTTTGAAACCTATTGACGAAGATGATTTAGAAGCGGCGGTTTTAAAATTTAAAGACCGTTTGCCAAAACAAGAAATGCTGAATTTAGATTTTGAACAAATCAAAAAAATGCTTTCGAATCCATTTGAAAAAAAATATAAAAAAAGATTTACGGTTAAAATTGGGCAATATCTTAAAGTCATTTCAACGGATGAAATCGAGTGTTTTTTTAGCGAAAATAAAGGAACTTATATTCATACTTTCGACAATAGAAATTACTTAATAGAATCGACTTTAGAAGTTTTAGAACAGGAATTAGATCCAGCAGAATTCTACAGGATAAGTCGAAAATTCATAATTCCGTTAAAGGCTATTAAGGAAATTGTGGTGTATTCTAATTCAAGATTAAAGTTGATTTTACCCACTTATAAGGACGAAGAAGTGGTTGTAAGCAGAGAAAAAGTATCCGATTTTAAAATCTGGATTGGTTAGTTATGTAATTAAATTTATTGTTAATATAAACGCATATAAAAATACTGGTGTTTAATAAGTTGTAAAAACAGTATAGATATATTCTATGATGATTTTAAACCTTAAAAACGGTTTTTCTGATCCCAATTAAAACAAATACTAACGAAGTATAAATGATGAAAAACGGAACGATATATTCGATTAAATTTAGCGGTAACATGATGGCTATAATTAGTAATTGAAAACCCAATCCGTAAATAGAAACGAAGGTCATGAACCAGTTTGGAAATGTTTTTACCTTATACGCATCACTGTCTAAAGCGTGAATTATTGTATCGAAAATACCATAAACAATCGTATAAATTCGAAACAAAATATCAACTGATTTTTGGCTTTCTCCAGGCAAAGCTTGCGGTGATTTGCTTTCGAAAATTTTGCTGGTTGTATCTCCGCCAACCGATTTGTTTCTCAAAATCACATAGTAATAATTGTATAAAGTTCCTTGTAATTGAATGCCGATAAAAGCTAAAATCGTCATCCAAAAAGGAGTTTTCGACACATAACAAATTGTCATAAAAAATAAAAAATTCAGGATGATATCGAACACGCTATCGAGGTATCTTCCGGTATAAGAAGGCGTGTTTTTTACCCTCGAAAGTTCCCCATCTGCAGCGTCAATAATCGATTTTAAAATAATGAAAAAACCAGCTAAAAAGTATTGATTTATCAAAATATAATAGATCGCAATTAAGCCAGTAATGCCAAAAAGTAATGTAATATGAATGGGTGTAAATCGTGTGTTTTTTAATTTATTGGCAAACCATTTTGCAATTGGTCTGCCATAATCTGATAAATCTAGAAATTGATCTCGAGCTGAAAGTTTAGACATTTATGATTTTGAACAAAGAAAATGCGACAATATAGTCAGGTGTTTTATAGCCCACGGTTTCAACCGTGGGTTTGGTAATGATTTATTTCGATAATCGATGCAAAGTAAATGTCATTGCCGATAGCAAAAAGAACGCGCTAACTTGGTGCGCTAATCCCAATAATAAAGGAACGCTATACAACAAAGTGAAAACGCCTAGTGTAAATTGAACAAATACAAGTGCGAGAAGCGCTTTAATTCCGTTAGATTGCGTTGTGTCTAAAGTGAATTTTTTACTTCTAAAATAAAGTAAAGCAATGATTCCGACTACAAAATAAGCCAATGTTCGATGTACAAATTGAACACCGCTTTTGCCTTCGGTAAATCGTTCGAACCAAGTTTCTTTTTCTAAAAGGATACTTTCGTGAAAAAATTGTCCATCACTCATCATTGGCCAGTGATTATGAATTAAACCGGCATCTAAACCAGCAACAAAACCGCCATAAATAATCTGAATTAATAAGAAGGCAAGCGCGAAACGAGTAATGTTTCTCAAGGATTTCGTGACCTTTTTTCTCTCAGGATAAATCAAATCTAAAGCTACCCAAAAAGTATAAGCAAAGGTGATAAAAGCAAACGTTAGGTGTAAAGCCAACCGGAAATGACTTACGTCTGGATTGTTGATTAAGCCACTTCGAACCATAAACCAGCCCAAAAAACCTTGAAAAGCTCCCATTCCTAATAGAATGTAGCATTTGTTTAATGTCGCTTTGTCGAATCTTTTCTTGATTAGGAAATACACAAATGGAATAATAAACACAAAGCCTAGAAGACGACCAATTAGTCGGTGAAACCATTCCCAGAAATAGATGAATTTATAATCGGATAGCGTAAAATTATTATGAATATTGATTTTCTGATACTCGGGAAATTTCTTGTATTGCTCAAATGTTTCTTGCCATTTTGCTTCAGTAAGCGGAGGAAAAGTATCGGTTACTAAATGCCAATCGGTCATGGAGAGACCTGAATTCGTCAAGCGGGTAATTCCGCCTACGACAACCATAACAAATACTATAAAACAACCTGAAAGTAGCCAGATTATTATTGATTTATTCTCTTTTTTCATATTATTTTATTGGATAATTTTGGGGATTTTGTCGTGTATCCCAGATGTCTAAGACTTTTATAGTGAGTTCTGTAATTTCAAAAATTAAATAGTAATCTCTTACTAAAATAGCTCGGATATTTTCTTTCTTTGTAGCGATTGATGCTTCGGGAGAATTTTCAGTTATATGTAATGTTGTAGTAAATAATTGATTCAACTTTTGGCTATAAACAGTTGATTTATTTCGATTATTCCAATAATAAAAAATGTTTTTCTTAGTTAGAAGAGCATTTACTGTCCACCCAATCTTTCTTCTTCTTCTTTGAACCATATTTGGATTTCTTTTTCAGCTTCTTCTTCAGTTAAATATTCCCCATTTTCAACTTGTTTTAAAGCAATGTCAATTCTTTTTTGTTGCCATTCATTAAGAATGAGAATTTTTTCAGTTTTGACATAAGTAATTTGAGGTTCATTTAGTTCAAGAATGTTTACACTAGTATTATTTAAAATAGCTTCTATTTTTGTTAATGTTGCTAAATCATTATTATCAATGATTTTTGCTATTATTTCTAATTTTAGTTCGGCTATATTCATGATCTAAATTTTTATAAAATTAAGTTTTTTTTCATCTTTAAGAAAAAAACAATAGTTAAACTTTCTTTAGTCCTAATTTGGCTCCTCTTTTCAATACAAAATCATAAGCAGCTTGATATTCATTGGGGATTTCGCCTTCCATAATGGCTTCTTTTACGGCTTCTTTCAAAACTCCTATTTCACGGGAAGGTTTCAAATTAAAAATAGCCATAATTTGTTCTCCAGAAATGGGTGGTTGAAAATTACGCACATGATCGCGTTCTTCCACTTCGACAATTTTCTTTCGAACAATTTCAAAATTATTATGGTATTTCTTAAATTTACTTGGGTTTTTGGTAGTGATATCGGCTTCGCACAAAGTCATTAGGCTTTCTACATCTTCGCCAGCATCAAAAACCAAACGACGTACAGCCGAATCGGTGACCAAATCCTGTGATAAAACGATTGGACGCGAACTCATCATGACCATTTTTTGTACAAATTTCATTTTGTGATTGAGCGGCATATGTAATCTTTCGAAGATTTTCTTTGCCATTTTTCCACCAAGAAATTCGTGTCCGTGAAATGTCCAACCTTGTTTCTTATTGAAACGTTTTGTGGGTGCTTTTCCAATGTCGTGCAACAATGCCGACCAGCGTAACCATACATCATTCGTGTTTGGGCAAATATTATCGACAACTTCTAGCGTGTGATAAAAATTGTTTTTATGGGTTTGACCTTCAATTTCTTCAACCTGATTCAAAGCCGTTAATTCGGGTAAAAGTATTTCTAAAAGGCCTGTTTTATAAAGTAATAAAAATCCAATTGATGGTTTGTTCGTCGAAAGGATTTTATTCAATTCATCAACGATTCGTTCACCAGAAATAATATTGATTCGGCTTGCATTTTTGGTTATCGATAGCAAGGATTTTTCTTCAATTTCGAAGTTTAACTGATTGGCAAAACGAATGGCTCTTAACATTCGCAACGGATCATCAGAAAAAGTAATGTCTGGATCGAGCGGCGTTTTGATGGTTTTATTTTCTAAATCGGCTAAACCTCTGAAAGGATCGGATAATTCTCCAAAATTGTCCTTGTTCAATGATAAAGCCAAAGCATTTATGGTAAAATCACGCCTATTTTGGTCGTCTTCGAGCGTTCCGTTTTCTACAACAGGATTCCGACTTTCAAAATGATAGGATTCTTTTCGAGCGCCTACAAATTCAATTTCTGTGTCTTCAAAACGCAACATGGCCGTTCCGTAATTTTTGAAAACTTGAACTTTTGGTTTTTTTGGAAGTAATTCCGAAACTTTCAAAGCCAATTCAATTCCGCTGCCAACTGCAACAATATCAATATCTTTTTTGAAATCTCTTTTTAAAAGTAAATCTCTCACGAAACCGCCAATAACATAACTATCAATGTTGAGTTCTTGGGAAGCTTGAGAAATGACTTCGAATATTTTATTATGTAAGGCTGATTTGTAATTCATTCGATTTGGCACTAATTTTTTGCCGCTGATTCGCTGATTTTCTTAATTGTAAATTATGATTTTCCGCTAATTTTTTGACATTACTATTCTTTTATGTTCTAAAGATGTTTTGTTGAAATTTACTAAAAGAGCTAATTTACTTTCAGATACTTTTAAATAATTTAAGCATTGAGAAATATGGCTATTATTAAAAGATTCGCAAGATTTTATTTCAAGTATTATACTATCGAATACTACAAAATCCGCGAAAAATTTATGTTTTAAAACGGTATTTTTATAATTTACCGAGTATTCTTTTTCTCTTTCAAATGGGATTTTAGCGGCGTTAAATTCAAATTCTAAAGCGTCCTTGTAAACTATTTCAGAAAATCCTTTTCCCAGATTTTTATGAACTTCAAATAAAATTCCAATTATTTGATAAGTTTCTTCTTCATATAAATATTGCTCCATAAATTTATAAAATCATGCTTAATTTATTTTGTTAAATCTGTGAATCTGCGGCTAAAATTCTATTTCCGAATAACTTTCACCTGAGAATCATTCGTCAATTTTATAATTGTTGAAGGTTTCCCAGCAATTTTTTCGCGATGCAAATTTACAACATAATCCACACCTTTTATAATTTCTGAGTTAATGTCTTTGAAAGCAATGGGAGTAGGTTGTCCTGATATATTTGCCGAAGTCGATACTAATGGTTTTCTCATTCGTTCTAATAATTTGAAACAAAAAGGCTCTTTTACAATCCGAATTCCCAAAGTGTTATCGGTTGCAATTAAATTTGGAGCGACATTTCGAGGTTTATCAAGAATTAAAGTCGTTGGGTTTTCGGATAAATCCATTATTTGCCAAGCCACTTCGGGAATGTCTTTGAAAACATTGTACATCATTTTTTCGCCATTCATCAAAACAATCATGCTTTGCGTTTCGGCTCTTTTCTTGAGTTTGTAAATTTTTGCAACGGCTTCAGGATTTGTTGCATCGCAACCAATTCCCCAAACGGTGTCTGTCGGGTAAAGGATGATGCCGCCTTGTTGTATTATTTCGAAAGCTTTGAGTACTTCTTCGTTTAAATTCATAGTAATGTTAAATAACTTTCTACTTTTGTGAAAAATAATTATTTACAAATATAAGGTATATTGGCAAAAATTAAAAAAATAGCAATAATAACAACTCATTCTTTTGGTTACATTGACTTCGTGGTAAATAGGCTAAATACAACGGAAGGTGTTGATTTGACTTATATTAACATTGATCGTATACCTTTTTCGTATAAAAATAAAGGTTCTAGGATTATCAATTCTTTTCTGAAATTATTCTCTTTTTCTGGGTTGAAAGAAAAAAACAGAACAAAATTTATCAAAAAATCAATTCTCAAAGATAATTTATTCGATCAAATATTAATAATAAGACCAGACAAGCTTGAAAAGGAAGCATTACTTTTTTTAAGAAAAAATTCTATTCAGATGACTTGTTTTCTATTTGATGGGATTGAAAATTTTAAAGATCAAAAGAAAACTTTGTCTCATTTTGATACGGTTTATAGCTATGACAAAAAAGATGTTGAAAAGTATAAATTTAAGTTTTTGACGAATTATATTTATGATGATAAAATAGAATCAAAAGTAATTGCCAATATTGCTTTTAATATTTCTTCATTTGATAAAAGATTTTTATTATTGGAAATGTTAGCTAATTATCTGAAAGATAATAAAATATCTTTTCGATTTATCGTAAAAAAAGATAAATTTATTAAACATCAAAACATCGAAATAGCTAACCAATATGTGCCAATAAATGAGGTCAAAGAATATATAGCGAGTAGTTTAGTATTGGTTGATATTCAAAAAGAGAATCAATATGGTTTGAGTTTTCGTATTTTTGAAGCACTCGGTTACAAGAAAAAGTTGATTACAAATAATAAGGATATTGTTAATTACGATTTTTACAATGCGAATAATATTTTTGTCATTTCGGAAGAAAATTATACGATTCCCCTTGATTTTTTTAAAACAGAATATGTTGTAATCGATTCTAAAATTTTAGATAAGTACAGTTTGAAAAGTTGGATTTTTGAAGTTTTTAAAATTGATTCAAAATAATAACTTTTTATAATTTTTCCTCTAAATTATTTGTTAATTTCACCGAATTAAATAAAAAAATGCGAGTATTACATTTTACAGCTTCCAAGGTTTGGAGAGGTCATGAGCAAATGATAATTGATATTTATGAATCTTTTCGAGATAACGGATTTGTTGAAGATCAAATCATTGTATGCAAAAGTGATTCGGAGATTTATAAAGTAGCAACTGGAAAAAATTTACAAGTGCAAGTATTTGATTTTAAATCGGAATACAATCTTAAAGCTGCAAGAAAATTCAAGGAAATTGTAACAGAATATGGGGCAGACATAATAAAGATACATAATAGTAAAGCGCATACAATTAGTGTTTTATCTTCTGTTTTTTTTGGTTTGAATGTTCCAATGGTATTGAGCAGAACTTTAATTAAAAATATTGGAACCAATTTTTTTAGAAAATATAAATACAATTATAAAGGGATAAAAAAGATTATTTGTATTTCTGAGCCAGTAGCTGATATACTTAAATCGTCTATAAAAAATCATGATAAAATGATTGTTATAGGAAGTGTTGTTGATACCGAAAGTTTTATACATAATAAAAAAAACGGTTTTCTTCATAGAGAATTCAATATACCATTAGAATATAAAATAATTGGAAATGTATCTGCTTTTTCGAAAGTAAAAGACCATTATACTTGGGTTAACACCGTTGAAGAATTATTTAAAAGAGGAGTAAAGGCAAAGTATATTTTAATAGGAGAAGGATCTTTGGAACTTGAAATTAAAAATTATGTAAAATCTAAAAGATTAGAAAACGAAGTTATTTTTGCAGGATTTAGAAGTGATGTTCAAAAATGTATTCCGGAATTCGACTTGTTTTTATTTACTTCTAAAAGTGAGGCAACTGGTGGTGTAATACTGGAAAGTTACGCATGTAAAGTACCAGTTGTAGCCGCAAGAGCTGGAGGAATACCAACTGTTTTAATAGATAACGAAACAGGTTTATTAGCAGAAGTAGGGGATTTTATGGATTTTGCAGATAAAACAGAACTCTTAATTAACGACAAATTATTACAAGATAAATTTGTAAAAAAGGGATATGAATTTTTAATGACAACTTCTACAAGATTAATTATTGGAAAAAAAATTGTCAATATTTTGAATGAAGTAGTTAGTACTAATTTAATAAATAAGAAAAATATAAAATATGATTTATAGTATTATTGCACTATTTTCAATCTTGGTTATTTTTTTGATTGTTTTAAATATTCAATGTAAAATATTTTATTCAACCAAAAATAAATTGAGAATTTTAGAATACCATTCCATCTCCATTGATGGTTTTGAAGATCAAATTACAATTAGAAAAGAAAAAATAATTGAACAATTTGAATATTTAAAAAATAATAATTACACCACACTTTGGTTGTCAGAAGTAGAGTCTTTAAGAGAAAAAAAGCAAAGTTTGCCGCCCAAAAGTATAGTTCTTACTTTTGACGATGGTTTTAGAGATAATTATTTTGAGTTGCTTCCATTGCTTAAACAATATAATTTTAAGGCAGTTTGTTTTGTGGTTTTAGGGAGAATTGGTCAAAAAGTAGATTGGAGCGGAAAATATGTTAATGATAATATGTTCTTGATGAATAAAGAACAATTATTAGAAATAGGTTCTCATATTGAGTTAGGATATCACACCTTTAAGCATGACAATTATGCCTCACTAACGCTTGATGAAATTGAAAAAGACTTGCAATTGTGTCATGAGGTTATTGCAAAAGAAAATTTAACTGTTTTCCCTGCTTTAGCCTATACTTATGGAGGGTATTATAGAAAAAAAGGGGAGAAACAACAGCAGTTTTTTGCATTGCTAAAAAAATATGGTATTATATATGGTCTTCGAATTGGAAACAGAATTAATGTTTTTCCTTTTAATAACAATTATAAAGTGCAACGTATTGATATACGTGGTTTAGATTCGTTTGAAGATTTTAAAAAGAAGGTGATTTTTGGAAGGAAAAAAATGTTTTAGCTTCTATTTTCAATGGAAAATGGTTTTTTAGGATTTACATTAAAGGTATTATAAAGATTTATAAAAACTATAATAATTGTTTTCCATTACTTTTAAATCATGATTTTTATTGACTAAATCGAAAGCATTGTTTTTAATGTTTTTTTCTAAAACAGAGTTGGTTAAAAGCTCCAAAACACTATCGGAAAGTATTTCAGAATCTTTCAATTCTGCCAAAAAACCAGTTTTTCCATTCAAGATAACTTCAGGAATTCCGCCTGCTTTTGTTGCTACAACAGGTACTTTACAAGCAAAAGCTTCATAAACCGTGAGCGGTAATCCTTCGGTAATTGAGGTAATTAGGAAAACATTGAATTCTGGAAGTAAATCGGCTACATTATTTCTAAAACCAGTAAAGTAAATATCTTTTTCTAATTTATTTATTTCGGTATAAGTTATCAATTCTTCCTTGAGAGAGCCATCACCAATTATAACAAATTTTATAGGATGATTTGTGTTGTTTTTTTCTTTAATTTTTTTTGCTGTATCTATAAAAGTGAATATGTCTTTTTGATTCGTCAATCCAACAATATTTCCAATAATTGATGTTTCTGGAGTAAAATTAAATTCTTGATGCAAAAGATTTCTATTTTGTTTATTGGCAAATTTCGCCACATCAATGGCGTCATAAATTGTTAATAAATTGCTTTTGTTAGGGAGGATATTTTCGAAAATTGCTTCGACGGCTTTAGATACACAAACAATTTTTTTGATACTTGGATGTGAATATTTATATCTATTTAGAAATTTATTTTTTATTTTATTATTTCTTTTTCGGCTCAATATTAATGAAGTTGATTTTTCTAAAAACTTCATAGCAATTAATCCTGCATTTAATGCTGTCGAATCGTGAATGTGAACGACGGTAATAGATTCTTTACGACATATTTTTATTATGGCAACAACAAGGTTAATTAGCTTTAGAGTATTTTTTTTATAAGTAAAAAAGGGGACATTGTCTTTTTTACATATTCCTGCCAAAATAGAATTTTCTGGGCATAATATATATTGGTTTAAATCACTTTTATCTTTAAGAAGCTTGAAAACAGTGTACATTTGCATATCTCCGCCTCTCAGTTCCGTTATAGATGTTATATTTAAGATCTTCATTATTGTAAAATGTCTTTTTTATTAAAATCTTAAAATATAAAATTCAATAATTTTTTTAATAGGGGAATTTTTATTTTTAAGACTTTAAAAGCTTTAAAAGGTTTAATCAATAACCTAATTTTTTTAATTGTATTTCAAAAGCAAAAAAAGTGTAGCTATAAAGCACGTCAAATGTAGTTATATGTCCATAAAGTAACGTTGTTTTTTTAAATTATACAATTCATTTATTATTGTTTTAGAGTTATAACAAAACATATAGATAAAATCACACAAATAATTACAAGACTAAAAAATCATTTAACTATTTTTGTCTTTTAAAACCATTTTAGTAAATCATTTATGTCATTATTTGTCAATAAAGTATTCCTTTCTAAAGAAAAAGAATTAAAAAATTACATTAATAATTTTGATTCTTTGGGCAAACTTTTTGGTGACGGAAAAAGAAATACAATTAAACTTTTCGATTTAGAGGATAAGATTGTTAATATTAAATCCTTTAAGATTCCACATTTGATAAATAAAATTGCTTATAAATATTTTAGAAAATCTAAAGCCAGACGTTCTTTTGAATATGCAAATATGTTGATTGATAAAGGTATTGGAACTCCAGAACCTATTGCGTATTTTGAAAATTACAATTTTATAGGAATTAAGGAAAGTTATTATATAAGCCAACATCTTGAATGTGATTTGACTTTTAGGGAATTAGTTGAAAAGCCAGATTATCCAAATCACACAATTATATTAAGGCAATTTACCCAATTTACTTTCGATTTACATGAAAAAGGAATTGAATTTCTGGATCATTCGTCAGGAAATACTTTGATAAAAAAAGTTTCAGAAAATCAATATCAATTCTTTTTGGTTGATTTGAACAGAATGAATTTTCACCAAACCATGGGTTTTGATTTGAGGATGAAAAACTTTGGAAGGTTAACACCAAAAGAAGAGATGATTGCAATAATGAGCAATGAATATTCTAAATTGTACACATCCCAAAATGAAAAAGATGTTTTTGAAAAAATGTTATATTTCACTAATCAATTTCAAGAGGAATTGTTCAGAAAAAGGCAATTAAAAAAGAAGCTAAAATTCTGGAAAAAATAAGATCCTATTTGAGGTTTGTTCTTAAAAAAGCCTCCGTTTTATCCTTAAATAAATCGGGTTTAAATTCTTGATAAAAGGAAACATAATTTGTTTTGATTTCTTTGTCTGATTTATTGATAAATAATTCAGGTTTGAAATCCTTTAAATGTACCGATATATATTTAATTCCGTCTTCAAAAGTTGCCCAACCTTTTTTGTCTATCCAAGGTGAGAAAATAATAAAAGAAGGTTTTTCTAAAGCTTTAGCCATATTTATGGCGCCACCATCGTTGCCTATTATCAAATCGCATTCGTTCATAATCGCAATAAAGTCTCTTAGATTTTTTCCTAAAACATCAAAGTAGATTTTTTTCTGGGTTCCTTTTTTGCAAAGATTAAATATCGTGATTGCCAGTTCAATTTGGTTCGGAATATAATTAAACAGCATATTCACCTCATAATTGTCGGCAATTGTATCTATGACTTCAGCCATATATTCAGCTGGATACGTTTTTGAAGGCGAACTGCCAATAATACTTACCATAATAGTTTTTTTTGCTGTATCGATATGGTGCTTTTTGAATAGATTTTTAGCGAATTCAACCTCTTCTTTTGTTACATAAAGTTTAGGAAAAGGTTCTAAATTAATCTTTAAATGTAACGGATCGAGAAGAGAAAGTCGTTGCTCTATAATTAACCCTAAATTGGTTTTTGGGATTTGTATTTTTTCGACAACATCTGTAAAAAGTAGTTTTTGCCACTTTTTAGAAAAGGATATTTTTTGCTTTGCTCCCGAAAAGAGAACAGGCAAAAAACTTTCTATTTTTGAATACGCATCGATAACGACATCATATTTATTTTTGCGAATTTCAAACAATAATTTAAGGAATTCCCATTTGCTTTTTCTGTGTTTTTCCTTGAATAAAATCAAATTGCTTATCGATTTATTTCCTTGAAGAACAGCAATAGTCGATTCGTAAACCATATAATCTATTGTTGCATCCGGATAAGCCATTCGTAAATTATCACATAAAATGGAGCTTATAAGTACATCGCCAATCATCTTTTGCTGAATAACAAGAATCTTCATCATCTTAGTGTTGTTTATAAAGCATTGATCGAGGACTTGTCCATGTTCTATTATAAATGGCAGAAATATAGTAGGAGAAAAGGTTTTTGAAAATATAAAGATTCACCTTTAGTTTTGGAACGAAAAAGAAAATAATTCCCAAGAGTGCCATTAAAGTTTTTCCAAAAAGCAAAGGTAATAGTATTAAAAATTGAATTAATGAACGATCAAATCCTTTTGAATGTTCATTAAAATAAATGTGTTGTGAAATTAATACTTCGGTTTTTGTAAGCGCTTTGGTTTTGATATTTATTCTTGAAGCACCACCATGTTTATGCAAAATGGTAGACTTTCTTAACAACGCCACTTTTCCACCTTGATTAGCGACCCGTTTGCAAATATCAACGTCTTCAAAATAAAGCCAATATTTTTCGTTCCAACCGTTTATTTTTTTATACCAAGCAACACTCATAAAAATCACGGCACCAGTTGCCCAATCAGGAAAAATAATTGTTTTCTCAGGATTGAAATCTTGTTTAATTTTACTTTTAGTAAAAAGTTTATTGATGGCTCGGAAAGTCCCAAATAAGTTTTTTAAACTTGGAAAAAACCGGACTTCTTTATATGCCTTTCCTTTTTCGTTAAGCTGGGTGCAAGTAACTATTCCAAAATCAGGATTAGTTTTTGCACTATTCAAAAGTTCATAAATGGCATTTTCGCCAGCAACGGTATCAGGATTTAGAAAGAGTAAATATTCTCCTTTGGCTAAATTTGCTCCAGTATTACAGCCATTGGCAAAGCCATTGTTTCCTGAGTTTTTAATAAAATTAATGCTAGGAAAAAGGTTTTGGAATGTTTCCAGTTTTCCGTCGTTTGAATGATTATCCACAACAATAGTTTCAAAAGAAAATCTATTGCTGTAGATAGTCGTTAGGGCTTCAAGACATTCTGTTAAAGCGTCCCAACTTTTATAATTTACAATAACGATAGAAACATCAATCATTAAAAGTGTAGTGTAAGTTTATACAGCAACGTCATATTCTCTCAACGCATTATTCAATGACGTTTTCAAATCAGTTGAAGGTTTGCGTGTTCCAATGATTAAAGCACATGGAACTTGGAATTCGCCAGCGGCAAATTTTTTGGTATAACTTCCAGGAATTACCACCGAACGAGCAGGAACAAATCCTTTCATTTCGATAGGCGTTTCGCCAGTAACATCGATAATTTTTGTAGAAGCAGTCAAGCATACATTGGCTCCAAGAACGGCTTCTTTACCTACGTGAACACCTTCAACAACGATACAACGAGAACCAATGAATGCTCCGTCTTCGATAATTACCGGTGCAGCTTGTAATGGTTCAAGAACACCACCAATTCCAACACCACCACTTAAGTGGACATCTTTTCCAATTTGAGCACAACTTCCCACGGTTGCCCATGTGTCGACCATTGTACCTGCATCAACATAAGCACCAATGTTTACATAACTTGGCATCATAATTACGCCGCTAGAAATATAAGCACCATAACGCGCAGATGCTCCAGGAACAACACGTACCCCTTTTTCGGCATAGTCTCTTTTTAGCAACATTTTGTCATTATATTCGAAGATTCCAGCTTCCCAAGTTTCCATTTTTTGAATAGGGAAGTACATAACTACCGCTTTCTTAACCCATTCGTTTACTTGCCATCCGTCGCCTTTTGGTTCCGCAACGCGCAATTTTCCGCTGTCTAATAATTCGATAACTTCTCTAATAGCATCGGTTGTAGTTTTTTCTTGTAACAAAGCTCTGTTTTCCCAAGCTTGTTCTATAATAGATTGTAATCCGTTCATTTTTGATAAATTTTTGAGCAAAGATAGGATTTTTAACCAAAACCAAAAAGTCTAATTGAATTGAAAATGTTATATATTTGTACTTTAAATTATATTGATTATGGAAGCAATTAGATTAGAATTTCAGC
>CANBWX010000050.1 GCA_947373225.1 Flavobacteriaceae bacterium
GCTTTGGCTTTCGGTTTTTCTACTTATTTGATAATAATTTTGGGTGTTGGGCATAATGCCAAAGCCCACGCAATTGGTTATATGCCGCTCGTAATTGCTGGTTTTATAGTGGTTTTTCAAAAAAAATATATTTGGGGCGGTTTG
Source organism: Flavobacteriaceae bacterium (assembly GCA_947373225.1). GTDB lineage: Bacteria > Bacteroidota > Bacteroidia > Flavobacteriales > Flavobacteriaceae > Flavobacterium. The sequence goes on from CANBWX010000050.1 coordinate 145, forward strand.
CTTGCAATGTTCGCGGTTGCGTTAGAAATTAATGCGAATCACTTTCAAATGACCTATTATTTGCTGATTTTCTTGTTGCTACTTTCGGGGTATTTTACGTTTCAAGCTATAAAAGAAAAGGAATATAAATCGCTGTTAACTTCGTTTGGAATTTTGGCAATAGCTGGAATTTTGGCAATCGGAGCCAATGCAACCAATATATTAGCAACATCAGAATATGCCGATTTTAGCACCAGAGGAAAGAGCGATTTGACTTATAATCCTGATGGTACAAAAATCATTGGAAATAGTGCTTTGAGCCGAGATTACATCACGGAATACAGTTATGGTATTGCCGAAAGTTTCAATCTTATTGCACCACGACTTTTTGGTGGTTCAAATAGTGAAGCGCTCGGAAAAGACAGTAAAATGTATGAGTTTATGACTGGGCAAGGCGTTCCAGAAGCTCAAGTAAATGATTTTGTTTCGGCAATGCCTACCTATTGGGGCGATCAGCCTATTGTGGCCGCTCCAGCTTATATTGGCATTGTGGTTTTCTTTCTTGCAATTATGGCTTTATTCATCGATAATCGAAAAGTAAAATACGCTTTTCTCTCAGGAGCAATCGTTGCATTAATGCTTTCTTGGGGTAAAAATTTCCCTGTGTTAACGAACTTTTTTATTGATAACGTTCCAATGTATAACAAGTTTAGAGCAGTTTCCTCGATACAAGTTATTCTAGAATTATGTTTCCCAGTTCTTGCAATTATGGGATTGCAATCTTTTTTTAAATTAGATAAAGAAGCTCAATTTAAAGCTTTGTGGCAATCAGCAGCTGTTGGTTTTGGATTAATTTTGGTTTTGTTTTTATGTAAAAGCATGTTCAGTTTTACGGGTGGCAACGATAGTTATTATAGAGAAAGTTACGGGCCCGGTTTTGTAGATGCGCTCAAAGATGACAGAATGAGTTTGTATGCTGCCGATTTGCTGCGTTCTGGTTTCTTTATTTTGCTTGCGTCAGGTGTTTTTTGGTTGTTTATAAAAAATAAATTAGCTCAAAATACAGCTATTATTTTGGTGGGTTTATTGATGATTTTCGACTTATTTTTTGTGGATAAAAAATATGTTTCTACCAAGGATTTTGTTTCTGCACGAGAAGTTGAAGTTCCATTTCAGGAAAAACCAGCCGATACACAAATTCTTCAAGACACGACTCATTACCGTGTTTTTGAAGTTTCCGGGAATTTATCAAGTGCCAGAGCGTCTTATTTTCATAAATCAATTGGGGGTTATAGCGCTGTGAAACCTCGAAGAATGCAACAATTATTCGATTATCAAATTGCCAAAAACAATATTGAAATCCTTAATATGTTGAATGTAAAATACCTAATTCAAACCGATAAAGAAGGAAAAGAATTTCCTGTTCAGAATCCTGGTGCCAATGGAAATGCTTGGTTTGTAAGTCAGGTGAAATCAGTAAATTCAGCCGATGATGAAATGAAAGCATTAGGAAAATTGAATACGATGAATGTGGCGGTAATCAATACGAAGGATTTTGATAGTAAAGATAAGGCTTTCGCTAAAGACAGCTCGGCAACCATAAAATTGGATTTGTGTAAGCCGAATCATTTAAAATACACTTCAAATAATGCAAATAAAGGATTAGCGGTTTTCTCTGAAATCTATTATAAAAATGGTTGGAATGCCTTTGTTGATGGAAAAGCTGTTGATTATTTCCGTGCCGATTATACTTTGAGAGCATTAGAAATTCCTGCAGGAAAACATACCATAGAATTCAAATTTGAACCACAAGTAATCAAAACAGGAAGCACAATTGTTCTTTTTAGTTCAATAGGAATGTTGTTGTTATTGATTGGTGGAGTTTATATGGAAAGGAAGAAAAGTTTAAACCCTAAACATTAAACTTGGAACCAAAGAAACTATTAATTATTACCTATTATTGGCCACCAGCCGGTGGGCCAGGTGTTCAACGTTGGCTAAAATTTGTAAAATATTTACCGGATTTTGGTGTTCAACCCATTGTTTATATTCCAGAAAATCCAACCTATCCCATTATTGATGAAGCCTTGGTAAAGGACGTTTCAGATAAGGCAATTATTGTCAAACATAAAATATTCGAACCGTATCAATTGGCTTCTTTATTTTCGAAAAACAAAACCAAAAAAATAAGTTCGGGAATTATTCCAAACCAGAAAAAACAATCTTTTCTTGATAAAGTATTTCTATGGATTCGTGGCAATATTTTTATTCCTGATGCTCGTGTTTTTTGGGTAAAACCGTCCGTTACTTTTTTGGAAAAATACATTCAAGAAAATAATATCGACACTATTGTTACTTCGGGACCACCGCATAGTTTGCACCTTATTGGATTAGAATTAAAACAAAAATTGGGTGTAAAATGGTTTGCCGATTTCCGTGATCCGTGGACAACAATTGGGTATCATAAATCATTGCGATTATCGAATTATGCCAATAAAAAGCACAAAGCTCTGGAATATCAAGTGCTGAATACCGCCGATACCATTATCGTAACGAGCAACACTACAAAAACCGAATTTCAAGCCATAACTACCAAACCAATTGCCGTAATTACCAATGGTTATGATACAGAAAATGGGATTAAACAAGCATTGGATACAAAATTTACTTTGGCACATATTGGCTCTTTTCTTTCCGAAAGAAATCCGAAAATGCTATGGGAATGCTTGGTTGAATTGATGAATGAAATTCCGGATTTTAAATCCCATTTGGAAATAAAATTGATTGGTGCGGTAAGTCAGGAAGTTTTGGAGACAATTGCTCTATTTGAATTAAATTCCTATTTGAATAATTTGGGTTATGTTTCGCATTCGGAAGCTATTGCACATCAAAGAAAATCACAAGTTTTGTTGCTTATCGAAATCAATTCCGAAGACACAAAAAGTATTATTCCGGGGAAATTATTCGAATATATGGTTTCAGGAAGACCAATTATTGCCATTGGTCCACAAGGTTCCGACTTTGCCGAAATCATCACCAATACCAATACTGGCGTATTCTTTGACTATTCCGAGAAAATGAAACTAAAAAGTGTACTTTTGGGCTTTTATAATCAGTTTTTGGAAGGAAAACTACAATCAAATGCCGTAGGATTACAGCAATATTCAAGAAAGAGTTTGACTAAGGAATTGGTGCAACTCTTATCACTTAATCTCTAACCTCAATAATGGGAATAGTTTTAAATCAGTCATTAAAGAATACAATAATTACCTATTTTGGTTTCGGAATTGGCGCTATATATACACTTTATTTATATCCAATTCTTCTTGGCGCTACTTATTATGCGCTGACTAATTACATTCTTTCGGCGGCAAATGTCATTATGCCTTTGTTTGCTATCGGAATGCAAAATACCTTGGTAAAGTTTTATTCGCAATACGAAACCGAAGCAGAACGTTCTCAATTTTTATCTTTTACCATATTATTTCCCGTATTAATGTGTATTCCTTTGGGATTAATTGGGGTGTTTTTCTTTGATGATATCTTATTTTTTGTTTCCAAAAAAAATGCAGTTGTTCGAGAATATATTTGGTTAATCCCATTTATAGGCTTGTGTATGGCTTATTTTGAAATATTTTATGCTTGGGCAAGAGTTCATATGCACTCGGTTTTCGGTAATTTTATAAAGGAGGTTGGCTTGCGTTTGTTCTCTTTATTGGCACTTGTTTTTGTTTATTTTAAATGGATAACGGTTATCGAATTTGTGTATGTTACAGCCGGAATATATTTTGTTGCTTTTTTGGTTACCATGTTTTATGCTTTTTATATCAAGAAACCTGTTTTTCAATTTGGGATTCCGACCAATGTAAAACACATAATGGAATATACATTTTACATTATTTTATCTGGAAGCGTGGCTAATTTACTTTTAGATGGCGATAAAATGATTTTGAATCAATATATGAAGATTGAGAATATTGCTTATTATTCGGTGGCGACTTATATCGCTTTGGTGATATCGGTTCCAAGTCGTGCGATGCATCAGATTACGTATCCTATCACGGCGAAATTAATGCACGAAAACAAACACGATGAGCTTAATAGTTTGTACAAAAAAACGTCAATAAACCTGCAAATGGTTGGTGGTTTTGTGATGTTGTGCATTTTTGTAAATATCAATCAGTTATATGAAATTATGCCAAAAGACTACGCTGGCGGGGTTTTGGTTGTCTTTTTAATAGGATTGTCAAAGTATTTTGATTTGATTTTAGGAAATAATAATGCTATTATTTTTAACACAAAATACTATAGAGCCGTCTTGTTTCTTGGGGTATTTTTGGTTGTTGTAACTGTTGCATTAAATGTGATTTTTATTCCGATATATGGCATTATGGGTTCTGCTTTTGCTACCTTATTATCCATCACTTTATACAGTTTAGCCAAATTACTTTTTGTGGTTAAGCGCTTGCATTTGTATCCTTTTACAAATCAAACCTTATATTCAATGGCGTTAACATTCGCTTTATTCTTGGCGTTTTATTTCTGGAAATTCCCTTTCAACCCGCTTGTTTCTATTGTGATGAAATCTATTTTGGTTACGATTGCTTACGTTTATCTCAATTACAAATTTGTGATTTCAATAGAAATCAATCGAGTTATAGACAATATCTTGAGAAAGTTAAAGATTTTGGAGTAATATGATTTTTAGCTAAACCAAAAAACTGTTTAGTTTTTTCATTCTGAGGAACGAAGAATAACATTTGTTGCTCTCTCTATGTGATTTCTCCCGATGGTCGAAATGACAAAATAATAACAACATAGTGAAACTTTATAGACAGTTTTCGTCTAATACAAACCTGGAAATTTTGAAGGATTTACTTCATTCATCATGGCATAAACTCTTTCGAAAATATCTTCAATAGATGGTTTCGAAAAATAATCACCATCAGTTCCATAAGCTGGTCTGTGTGCTTTTGCAGTTAGCGTTTGAGGTTTGCTGTCTAAATGGTTGTAACCATCTTGATTTTCGATAATTTGCTGTAAAATATAAGCTGAAGCTCCACCAGGAACGTCTTCGTCAATTACCAATAATCGATTGGTTTTGGCAATACTTTTTACAATATCTTTATTTACATCGAATGGGAGCAAAGATTGAATGTCTATTATTTCGCAATCAATTCCAGTTTCTTGGAGTTCTTTTGCAGCTTGTTCGACCAATCGTAAAGTAGATCCATAGGAAACCAAAGTAATATCGGCTCCTTTTTTTAGTACTTCTATTACACCAATTGGTGTTTTGAATTCACCATAATTCAATGGCATTTTCTCTTTTATTCGATACCCATTCAAGCATTCGATAACCAAAGCTGGTTCATCACATTCTAATAAACTATTATAAAAACCAGCGGCTTTGGTCATATTTCTAGGAACCAAAACATGAATTCCTCGCAACGCATTTATAATCATTCCCATTGGTGAACCGGAATGCCAAATACCTTCTAATCGATGTCCGCGAGTTCGGATTATAAGCGGTGCTTTTTGTTTTCCAACCGTTCGATATTGTAAGGTTGCCAAATCGTCACTCAAAATTTGAATCGCATACAACAAATAATCCAAATACTGAATTTCGGCAATTGGGCGTAAACCACGCAATGCCATTCCTATTCCTTGACCAATTATTGAGGCTTCTCTAATACCAACATCGGCAACACGAAGTTCACCATATTTTTCCTGTAATCCGACTAATCCTTGGTTTACATCACCAATGTTTCCAGCGTCTTCGCCAAAAATTAAAGCTTCGGGATATTTTGTAAAAATTGCATCGAAATTATCACGTAAAACCATTCGGCCGTCAGTATCTGCTTTTGCATCTTTTGCATATTCTGGTACTACTTCTTTGGCAGAAAATACGTTTAATTTTGATTCAGAAAACAAGTTACTGCTGTATTCTTTTTGTTTTTTTGCGGTATAATCAGTAATCCAATTTGACAATTCTGCCTTACAACTTTCGTCGATTACTAGGCGTAAAAGTTTTCGAGCCGTAACAAGAATTTCCTTTTTAAGCGGATTTTTTATTTTATTTAAATCGGCTGCATATTTAAGAATTACCTCTTTATTTTTACTTGAAGTTGCCATCCTATCTAATAAGAAAACAAATTGTTTTTGGTCTTGAATGATTGGTTCAATAAAAGCGTTCCAAGCTGCTTTTTTGCCTTCTTGAACTTCTTTTTTGATTTCTAAATCTATTACTTCTAAATCTTCTGGCGATGCAATATTGATGGCAATCATCCATAATTTCATTTGGCGAACGCAATCAAAATCTTTCTCCCAAGCCAGTCTTGTTGAGTCTTTGTATCTTTCGTGCGAACCAGAACTGGAATGTCCTTGCGGCTGAGTCAACTGATTTACGTGAATAAGTACGGGAATATGTTTTTCGCGAGCGATAGTAGCTGCTTTTTCATACGTTGCAATTAAGCCGGCATAATCCCAGCCTTTTACTTTTAGAATTTCGAAACCATTAGTGTCAGAATCTTTTTGGTATCCTTTTAAAATTTCCGAAATACTCTCTTTTGTAGTTTGATATTTAGCATGCACAGAAATTCCATATTCATCATCCCAAACGCTCATTATAAGTGGAACTTGCAAAACTCCAGCAGCATTTATTGTTTCAAAAAACACGCCTTCGGAGGTGCTTGCATTACCAATTGTTCCCCAAGCAATTTCATTTCCATTATCCGAAAAACTATCTTTATTGGGTATTCCTTGAATATTTCGATATATTTTTGATGCCTGTGCAAGTCCTAATAAACGAGGCATTTGCGCTGCAGTTGGTGATATATCGGCACTCGAATTTTTTTGTTTTGTCAAGTCTTTCCAGCTGCCATCTTCGTTTAAACTATGGGTTGTGAAATGACCACCCATTTGACGACCAGCAGACATTGGTTCGTGTTTTATATCATTATGACCGTATAATCCGGCAAAAAATTGTTGCACGCTTAATTGACCAATTGCCATCATAAAAGTTTGATCGCGATAATATCCGGAACGGAAATCTCCATTTTTGAAGAACTTCGCCATAGCTAATTGAGGAACTTCTTTTCCATCACCAAAAATTCCGAATTTTGCTTTCCCTGTCAAAACTTCTTTGCGTCCCATCAAGCTACATTCTCTACTTAATGCTGCTATTCTGTAGTCACTGAGAACTTCGGTTTTGAAGTCTTCAAATGTTAATGCAGTGTCCGTTTTTTCTTTTATCATAATTGGGTAGGATAACTTTGAGCGCAAATTTAATTAAAAATTAACTATTTTCATAATTCATTAAAAAAAATATAATTAAATTTTTAATAATTAAATTTCAATAAAAGGACATTTTTATATTTTATTATTATAAAAATAACAGTATTTTAGATAATAACTCAATAATTTGTTTTGTTAACGTTGAATTAAAACCATTTTCGGGTAAAAAGGTTCGTTAACGTATTTGGGCTAAAAGTAATAATAAACCTTATTTTCTCAGCGTATTTGTTTTGTGAAATTTCCCAACCGTTATTGGAATATACGGGTAAATATAATTCAAAATAATCTGTGACTAAATTTAAACGAATTCCACTATCATAAGCAAAGTTCGCATTTTGATTTTTGATTTTCATCAAGGCTAAATCTCCATAAACATCAATCCAATTCCAAACTGAATAACTAGCATTAAATGACGAAATCCACTGGTTAGCATAAGGAGTTTTTAATTTCGATTTGAAACCACCTTCTGCCAAAATAAATTGCTGACTGAATATTCCGGTACTTTCAGATCTTCCTAAATAATCGTAATCAAAAAGATAATCGGTAGGTCGGTCTATTGCAAAACTGAAAAAATCAGAATTAGTTGTATTGTATAAAAAACTACCAGTATACAATCGTAAATTAATTTGATGATTATTTTCGAATAGTTTTCGGTATTCCATTTGGGCCGAAACTTTCCCGAATTTGCTCGATAGTTGAAGATCAGAAACAAAATTAACATGATTGATAACTTCGGTTCGGGTGTTAATATACTTCGCATCAAATACAGAATAATTGGGGTCGGAATTGTCCTTAACAAACTTACTCTTCTCCCGATTTACAAAAACTTGCCGAAAAAGAATCATTTGTTTTCTGTTTTCCCTAAAATCATCTTCCCGAATTCGGAGTTGAACCATAGGGTTTATTTTCGTATAGGAAGCGTCTGGTGCATAATGAAAAAACGAACTATTTACCGAATATCTAATATTGTATAATTTACTATTTCTATAATTTTGACTTATTGCAAAGTTGCCAAAACCTGAAAACGAACGTGAGTTTGTCGAATAAGAGGGATTTACTTCGAAGGTAAAAGGCTTGTCTAAAATGGTTTTATTCAAGAATACCATTCCAAGCGAAAAACCGTCATATAAATTATAAATCAATGTAGGAACATACAAAATTTGGTTGTAATAAGGATCTTCCAAATCCTTCATTAGTGCTAATTTTATAGGTCGATTATTGGGAAAAAAGCCGTCTAATTTCTTCCAATTATTTCTTAAATTATATTCGGGAACTTCATTTTCGTAGTTCAAAACTATTTTGTCAGCCTCTTTTCTGTCCAATGTGAATACGCTATCTTTTTTTGTGGTTTCTAACCATTTTTTAAACACAACCTGACCTTTTTTTATTCCATAAACCGGAACAGGAACTGGAGCACCCGTTTTATCTTTTATAGAAAAACTAACGCTTTCTTTTGTCTTTGAAACTTTCGAAATTTTGAAATCTATTAAATCCCGAGAATCAATAATAGTCTTGAAAAACCAACTAATATCCTTATTAGTATTCGATTTTAAAATGTTTTCAAAATCATTTCTATCGACTTGATTTACTTTGTTTTTATCAAAAAACTGATGAATACTTTTGTTTACGGCATTGTCTTCAAGGTAGTTCGACAAGTATTTAAAACTCAAGCCAGCCCTGTATTTACTAGCAATTTGCTCGTTGAATTTAATTAATGATTCTTTCGAATTTCCTAGAGGTTGATCCAGATTTTTGCGTGCCATAAGCATATAAAAATAGCTGTATTGCTCATTAAAACCCACATTTACCAAGTTGTAACTTTTCAATAATCGAAGTTCAGAAAGGCTTCCTAACATCTTACTTTCCGGATGATGTTCCTCAATATATTTCATCATCACATACACCTGAATACCGTCATAAATCCAGTTATCTTTTCTTGGATCTAATCGCAATGTTGTTTTGAGATAATTATTTAAATAGGTTTTTAGGAATTTGAGCTCGAAGATAAATTCATCCGAAAACGGACTTATAAATGAAGGTAATTGGTTCAATCCGTAAAAGGGATTTCGCTCATAATCTGTTTCTGAAACCGTAATTTTTTCGAAAGGATATTTTCCAATCCAATTGTTAGTAAAATTCACTACACGATCAATAACAACCGCTTTCTGAATGTCATCTATTTTATTGCTTTTAAAATTCGTCACGACTTCAACAGAACTATTCTTGAAACTTAGAAAACTCGATTTTGGTTCCAGAAAAAGACTGAAATCTATCCGATTATTTCCTGTTAATTGATAGATTGAAAAAACATCATTTTGCACCGTTTTAATACTATTCAAATCCGAAGTTACTTCTATATTTTGTGGAACTTTTAGCCGAATATCAAAATCCGAATACGCATTGGCAATATCGTCTAAGTTATAATTGCTGTTTTTTACAAAGGCATGATTTTCATAACGAGCAGGCAACAGAAACCAATTTTTTAGGTTCATTCCACCTGTATTGGTATAACCATATTTTGTAAATTTTTCACTCGGAATTTTTTCGACATAGCTTAAATGCAAAGTGATTTGTTGGTTTGGAGCCAGTTTTTCTCGTAACCGAACCACAATAAAATCCGGATTTTGCTCCGATCTTTCCCAGAAGTAAACTAATTTTTCGGAACTCGTAATGATGAGATTTTTGGTACTTCCTCGTTCTTGGTCTTTCGCCAAATGAAAACCGCGGTAAAATTCATCCGAAAAACGTCTTGCCAAAGGCGATGTTTTCGATGAATAAGCATTATTCCAATCATTGAAAACGATCGAAGTCAACGTGTCTTCGGATTGATTTACAAACACTAATTCCTGCTCAACAGTCAATGTTTTCGCTTGCATATTCACGTCCACATTCATTTTAGAATGATTTTGCCCATAGTGCTTAGCCGAAGTAAATAAGACAAATAGGCAAACGATAAATTTATAGAATGTTCTCAATTAGTTTTTCATGTAAATTTGAATAAACGGCTTAGAAATTGGGACTCAAATCATATTTTTTATAGAATTTATCCAAGACAGCAACCACTTCATCTTCGGTATCTACAATTTTAAATAAATCTAAATCGGCAGCATTTACAGTGTGTTCTTTCTCTACTAAAACGGTTCGAATCCAATTTATTAAACCCAACCAAAAGTCGGTTCCAACCAATATAATCGGGAATTTTCCAATTTTTTTCGTTTGGATTAAAGTCAAAGCTTCAAACAACTCATCCATAGTCCCAAAACCTCCAGGCATAACTACAAAACCTTGCGAATACTTCACAAACATCACTTTTCTAACAAAAAAATAATCAAAATTTAGATTTTTGTCATGGTCAATATAAGGATTAAAATGTTGCTCAAAAGGCAATTCTATATTCAATCCCACCGAAGTTCCTCCTCCAAGATGTGCGCCTTTGTTTCCCGCTTCCATTATTCCAGGTCCGCCACCAGTGATAATTCCGTAACCCGCTTTACTAATTTTATAAGCTATTTTTTCGGCTAACAAATAATATTTATCCTCCGGTTTTGTCCTTGCTGAACCAAAAATAGTCACGCAAGGCCCAATTCGCCCCATGTTTTCATAACCATTCACAAATTCGGACATGATTTTAAAAATTGCCCAACTATCATTGGTTCGTATCTCGTTCCAAGTTTTTTTCTTAAACTTATCCTGAATTACTTTTTCTTCGTCATTATCAAAATCTTCTAATCTCATTTCTATTTTTTTATTAGGAGCTTTTTCCAGCTATCCGTTACAATCTAATTATTTTTAAAGAAAAAATAATTAGGATTTCCACTGCTATCTGGGCTAGGGCATCCGTTTTCAATTCAACTTTTGCTTATAATCTTTGTCAAAGTTCAAAACTTTGACAAAGATAACCGTACTAATGTAACTCTTTTTTCAAAAACTGGGCTGTATAGCTTTTTTTATTTTTGGCAACTTCCTCGGGAGTTCCTTTGGCAACGACTTCTCCACCGCCTTTTCCGCCTTCTGGACCAATGTCAATAATGTAATCGGCGAGTTTTATCACGTCCATATTGTGTTCGATAATCAAAATTGTATTGCCTTTATCGACCAGTTTATTAATCACTTCCATCAGCACCCGAATGTCTTCAAAATGCAATCCAGTTGTGGGTTCATCCAGAATATAAAACGTATTTCCGGTATCTTTTTTCGATAATTCTCCCGCTAATTTAATACGTTGCGCCTCGCCACCCGAAAGTGTTGTGCTTTGTTGTCCCAAAGTAATATAACCCAAACCAACATCCTGAATCGTTTTTACTTTTCGATAAATCTTCGGAATATTTTCGAAGAAAGGAACCGCTTCATCCACCGTCATATTCAACACATCCGAAATAGATTTTCCTTTGTATCGAATTTCCAAAGTTTCTCTGTTGAAACGTTTCCCCTGACAAGTTTCACATTCAACATAAACATCAGGCAAGAAATTCATTTCTATCGTTCTCACGCCAGAACCTTCGCAGGTTTCGCACCGTCCGCCTTTCACATTAAAACTAAATCGTCCCGCTTTATAACCGCGAATCATGCTTTCCGAAGTCATAGTAAACAGGTTTCTTATTTCGGTAAAAACTTCGGTATATGTTGCGGGATTCGAACGTGGTGTTCTTCCAATTGGACTTTGGTCAATGTCAATTACTTTGTCGATATGTTCCAAACCTTCAATTTTTTTGTACGGTTTTGGTTTTTTGACACCATTAAAATAAAAGGCGTTCAAAATAGGGTAGAGGGTTTCATTAATCAATGTCGATTTTCCGCTTCCCGAAACTCCGGTGACGCAAATCATTTTGCCCAAAGGCAATTCTATCGATACATTTTTCAGGTTGTTTCCGGTTGCGCCAGTCAGTTTTAGGAAATTTCCGTTGCCCTCGCGACGCTTTTTTGGTACTTCAATTTCCATTTCACCGTTCAAATAGGAAGCCGTTAAAGTGTGGTCTTTCAATATTTCCGAAGGCGTTCCTTTGCTGATGATTTCGCCACCGTGTTTTCCCGCTTTCGGACCAATATCAATCACATAATCGGCACGTAAAATCATGTCTTTATCGTGTTCAACCACAATAACCGAGTTGCCAATATCGCGCAATTGTTCCAAAGAATGAATCAATTTATCATTGTCTCTTTGGTGTAAACCAATGCTTGGTTCATCCAGAATATACAAAACGCCAACCAATTGCGAGCCTATTTGTGTCGCCAATCGAATGCGTTGTGCTTCGCCACCAGAAAGAGATTTCGAGCTTCGGCTTAAAGCCAAATATTCTAAACCTACGTTCATCAAAAAAGCCAATCGATCCTTGATTTCCTTGATTACTTCGGTGGCAATTGTCTTTTGCTTATCGGATAAATGGTTATTCAAATCTAGAAACCAAGCCGTAACATCCGAAATATCCATATCGCATAATTCGGTGATATTTTTCTCGTTGATTTTGAAAAACAAGGCTTCTTTTTTTAATCGTGAACCTTCGCAAACCGGACATTTTACTTCGTCCATAAATTCCTTTGCCCAACGTTTTATTGTTGTAGAGCCGCTTTCGTCATGTTGGTTTTTAATGAAATGAGAAATCCCTTCAAACTCTATTTTATATTCTTTGGTAACTCCCAAAACTTTCGATTCGACCGAGAATTTTTCTTTGCCGCCATTCAAAATCATTTCCATTGCTTCCTCGGAAATTGCCGAAATGGGGTCGGTTAATTTGAAGCCATATTTTTCGCCAATGATTTCCAATTGTTTGAACATCCAACTACTTTTATATTCGCCCAAAGGCGCAAAACCACCTTTGTTTATCGATAATTTTGGATTTGGAATAATCTTCTTAATATTGATTTCGTTCACCGTTCCCAAACCTTTGCAATGGTCACAAGCTCCTTTTGGAGAGTTGAAAGAAAACAAATTGGGTTCTGGATTTTGATAGGAAATTCCGGTTGTCGGACACATTAAATTCCGACTAAAAAACCGAACAGCATCGGTATCTTGGTCTAATATCATTAGTACATTTTCACCGTGATACATTGCAGTTTTGATACTTTCAGTCAGCCGTTTTTCGTTGTCTGGCGTGTCTTCAATAACCATTCTGTCTATCACGATTTCGATGTCGTGTGTTTTATAACGGTCGAGTTTCATTCCCGTGGTAATGTCTTTGATGTCGCCATTAATACGAACTTTCAAAAAACCTTGTTTGGCAATTTGCTGGAATAATTCGGCATAATGTCCTTTTCGGGCGCGAATAATTGGAGCCAAAATATTGATGCGTTTTCCCGCAAAATCTTCGGTAATTAACTCCTTAATTTGCTCATCGTCATAGGAAACCATTTTTTCACCAGTGTTGTAACTATAGGCATCGGCGGCGCGGGCATATAGCAAACGCAGGAAGTCATAAATCTCGGTAATCGTACCAACAGTCGAGCGTGGACTCTTGCTGGTAGTTTTCTGTTCGATGGCAATCACAGGCGAAAGTCCATCAATTTTATCGACATCGGGACGTTCCAAACCACCTAAAAACTGTCTGGCATAAGCCGAAAAAGTTTCTACGTAACGGCGTTGTCCTTCGGCATAAATCGTGTCGAAAGCCAAGGATGATTTTCCGGAACCCGAAAGTCCTGTAATCACGACCAGTTTCTCCCGAGGAATTGTGACGTCTATATTTTTTAGATTGTGCACTCGCGCACCCAATACTTCAATGTTGTTATCTGTTTCTAGCATAAATTTTTGGCAAAAAGCAAAGTTACGGTTTTGGTTTGTTCTCTCCTATCGATAATGATTCTTTTGATTATTTGTAATAATTTTTGAATATATTTGAAAAAGTATATAACGCAATTAAAGTGCATTCAATTAAATGTTCTTGCAATCGAGGATCTCATTCTTAAAAATAAGGCTAATAAAAGCTTAAAATTTTGCTTTTTTTGATATTGACAAATAAACAATAAACCATGAATAAATTTTTTTTAACAATTTGCATTTTAATTATTTCAAATGCTACTATAGCTCAAATTAATGCTCTCACTGACAATGGCAGACAGGTGCTTTTGTCTCCCAATGGTACTTGGAAATATTCAGAAGTGAGTGGTGATCAGAATCCGATTTCTATTGACACTTTAAAAACTAATATTGATAAATTCACTAAAATTAAACAAGCAACATTTTTAGTAAAAAGTAAAAATGTCAATGTTGGTATTTTTATTAGCCCGACGAAATGGACATTCGAACCACATAAAGACAATGAGAAAAATCCAGAATATAGATTTATTCTAAAATCAGGAGAAGGATATGCGATGATTGTTACTGAAAAAACACAAATTGACCTTGTTAATATGAGGCAAATTGCTTTATTGAATGCCCAAAAGGCGTCAATGGATATAAAAGAAACAAGTGCTGAATATAGAATTGTAAATAATATTAAAGTACTTTGCTTAAAATTTAAAGGAACTGTTAAGGGAATTAAATTCGTTTATTTTGGATATTATTATTCAAATTCAAATGGTACTGTTCAATTATTAAGTTATTCAAGTCAACAATATTTTGATAGTATTCAAAAAGAGTTAGAAAATTTTCTAAATGGATTGGTTGAAATTGAAAAGTAGTAACGAAAACTTTAATAGTTATATTTTGTGATTCTTGTTGGTACGAATGTAATATCATTAACTTAATGATTAAATTGACCTCGGAGAGGTTAACTATTTATAGAAAAACATTTAATTTTTATAACGACCCTAGCGGGGTCATATGTTTCCCAACGTAATGCAACCCTTCCAGGTTTGATACTGTTATACTATTTTGTTTCTATAAGTATTAAAATCCTCTGGATTTTCTATTAACCCCATGTTATTGTGTATGCGTTACACAAAAAATTAATTTTTTATATTTGAAAAAAAATAAAACCATGAATATTTTAGGAATTGGCTCACGTATAAAACACCAAGAATTTGGACTTGGAGTAGTAACTAATGTAACTTCAAAGCATTATTGGGTTACTTTTATCGAAAACGGATTGGAAACTATCGAAGTCGACAGCGATTTCGAAATTATTGAAGCTGTAGAAGCTGAAGTTGATTCGGTGAGTTTTCACGATGTAGAAAAATCATTGAAAAAGATTCTCGAAAAATGGAGCGATATTTCGCAAATAGTTCCTATTGCTGATAAATGGAAAGGTGGTAAAATTATTCTTGAACCGGGAACAAATACTCAAAATAAAGAAGTGCCAATAGATACGTTCTTTCATAAAATCACCATGGTTCGCGACAGAATAAGAGTGATGGAACAAAAGATCAACGCCAGTAAACTTGAGGAAGCCGATAAAATCGATTTACAACAATATATCACTAGAATTTATGGTAGTTTGACCACTTTTAATGTATTATTCAAAAACCCAAATGATTATTTTATAGGAGATAAATCCAAGTAAACAATAAAGCCAATATTAAATTTTAATGGCAATTTCAATACTAGTATTGTCATTCCGTAGGAATCTCAAAATCATTAAATTAGATTCCTTCGGAATGACAAATAGAGCTGATTAATTTTGCTACTAGGAAATAATATTCAGATTAATTTGATCCCGTATTTTTTTAGCATCGATACTATGATGCGAGTCTCTAAAAACAACCTTTTTATCCATCACTACAATGATTTGTGGCGATTGGTGAATTACATCTAATTTACTGGCAATAAAGGCAGAAATATCGCGATGAGCTAATAAATCGAGGTAATTGAAATCGGCAATATCAGCTAAAATTGCGTTGTCATTCATTAATCGTTCTTTTGCAAAAGCGCTTATGCCGCAAGTAAGGCTGTCTTTGAAAAGGATTTGTGGTTTTTCGGTTGATTTTTCTATGATATCAAGTACGTCTTGTTCCGTTAGAATTGGGTTCCAGTTGTTCATTATTTGTATAATTTATTTCGTTATTTATTTTTTAAGAACTGCAAGACAACATCGAGCAACCTACTTTATTACGCGCCCAATCGGGTCTTTTTGCAAACCATTTTTCGTTTTCCGGTTGTTCGCTATACGGATTTTTTAATAGAAGGTATAATTCTTGAATAAGGCTATAATCTTCTTTTTCTGCGGATTCAATGGCTAATTGCGCCATGTAATTTCTAAAAACATATTTTGGATTAACTGCATTCATGGCTGATTTTCTCTCGGCGTCAGTTGGGTTTTCGGAATTGATTTTTCCCAAATACAAAGCAAACCATTTCAGCCAGTTTTCTCTAATGCTTTCAATAATTTCTTCGGGTTTATAAAAGGCATTTTCGATTTTTTGTAATGCTTTTTCTGTAGTGTCGGTTTTTTCTAGGTTTCCTAAATTTCTAAAAAACAAGGTCATGTCCGTTTCTGAAGCATTCAAATTCGAAAGTAAATCGGCAAGTAATTGTTCTTCTTGTTGATTTTCTAAACCAAGTTTATGCTGCATCATTTTACGATATTGACTATCATAATCTTTACTAAATTGGTCCAGAATATCTTGCATTGCCGGTATATCTTCAATAAGAGGATACAACGCATTTCCAAGTTGCACTAAGTTCCATAATGCAATATCAGGTTGATTGCCAAAACGGTATCTTTTGCCTTGAGCATCGGTGGTATTTGGTGTCCAATTTGGGTCAAAATCTTCCAACCATCCATAAGGACCATAATCAATAGTGAGTCCTAAAATCGACATATTGTCAGTGTTCATAACGCCGTGAACAAAGCCTACACGCTGCCATTCGACAATCATAAGCAAAGTTTTATTGACCACTTCTTTATAAAATGAAAGATACTTTTCGCTGTCTTCGCTTTTGATATTTGGGAAGTGATATTTTATAGTATAATCGGTAAGTTCTTTCAATAATTTAAGATCATTTCTTGCTGCAAGTAATTGAAAATTCCCAAAACGAATAAAGCTCGGAGCCACTCGGCAAACAACTGCTCCTTTTTCATAAGCAGGATTTCCATTGTACATGACATCCCTTAAAACAATGTCACCAGTGGCAATTAAAGATAAAGAACGCGTTGTAGGAACGCCAAGATGATACATGGCTTCGCTGCACAAATGCTCTCGTATCGACGAACGTAAAACGGCCAATCCATCTGCAGTTCTTGAATAGGGAGTTTCGCCAGCACCTTTTAATTGCAATGCCCAATGTTTGTTATTGTGCTCTAATTCGAACAAATTAATGGCCCTTCCGTCGCCCAATTGTCCCGCCCAATTGCCAAATTGATGTCCGCCATAGCACATTGCAAACGGATTGGTATCAGGGTAAACTTCCGAACCTGAAAATATCTTTAGAAATGCCTCTGAATTAACGTCGTTTTCTAAACCTATTTCTTTTGCAAAATCATCCGAGAAATGAATCAGTTTTGGATTGCTTGGTATTCTTGGCGTAACAAAAGAATAGCAAGCATTTACAACCTGACGTCTTGAATTTGTCAAATCGCTATCTGCTTTCAGCTCTTTGTTAAAAGTATCTTTTATATTTATTTTCATGATTATTCGTGGCTAGATTTAATTTAGCTTTAGCAAAATTTCAATGAGATTTTCAATACTAACATTGTCATTCCGCAGGAATCTCAAAACCCATAATTTAGATTCCTACGGAATGACAAATTGGAGTTAAGAAAAACCACTACAACTTCTCCTTCAAATACTTTGCCGTAATTGATTTTTTGTTTTTCACGATGTCTTCGGGAGTTCCTTCGGCGAGTAATTGTCCTCCATTTTCACCACCTTCTGGACCTAAATCAATAATCCAATCGGCACATTTTATCAAATCTAAATTGTGTTCTACTACCAATATTGAGTGGCCTTTATCAATCAAAGCATCAAACGAAGCCAAGAGTTTCTTGATGTCGTGAAAATGCAATCCCGTTGTAGGTTCATCAAATACAAAAAGCGCTTTTTCTTTTGTGGCGCCTTTTACCAAGAACGAAGCCAGTTTGATACGCTGCGCTTCACCGCCAGAAAGCGTTGATGAAGATTGTCCTAATTGCACATATCCCAAACCAACATCTTGCAATGGTTGCAGTTTTTGGGTGATTTTATTTTGTTTATTGGCAGCAAAAAAAGCAATCGCATCATCGATGGTCATTGTCAGAATATCGTGAATGCTTTTTCCGTCGAAAGTGACTTCCAAGACTTCTTTTTTGAATCGTTTGCCATTGCAGGTTTCGCAATGCAATTGCACATCGGCCATAAATACCATTTCGACATTGATGGTTCCTTCACCTTTGCAGGTTTCACAACGACCACCATCCACATTAAACGAAAAATGTTTGGCTTGATACCCTCGAATTTTCGACAGTTTTTCTTTGGCAAACAATTCCCGAATATCGTCATACGCTTTGATATAGGTTACAGGATTCGAACGAGAACTTCGCCCAATTGGGTTTTGATCTACGTATTCTATGTGTTGAATTTTATGATAATACCCCCGCATTTCAGTAAATTGACCGGCTTTTTCGCCAACGCCATCCAGCTTTTTTTGCATGGCCGGAAACAAAATTTTCTTAACTAAGGTACTTTTTCCACTTCCAGAAACACCAGTTATTACGGTCAAACATTCCAAAGGAAATTTGACATCTAAATTTTGTAAATTATTCTCGCGTGCGCCAATAATTTCAATATAATTACTCCATTTTCTTCGAGTTCGTGGCGTTTTTATTTCTAGTTCACCATTCAAATATTTAGCTGTTAATGAAGTCGATTTAAGACCCGAGGTCGAAGACCGAACTGACGAAGTAATTTCGTCGTAAGTTCCTTGAGCGACTAATTCTCCACCAAAAGTTCCTGCTTCAGGACCAATATCGATAATCATATCGGCAGCTTTCATGATATCTTCATCATGTTCTACTACAATAACGGTATTACCTAAATCACGAAGCGAAAGCAAAACTTTGATTAATCTTTCAGTGTCTTTTGGGTGCAAACCAATACTGGGCTCGTCGAGAATATACATCGAACCCACCAAACTACTCCCTAGTGAAGTCGCCAAATTAATACGTTGTGATTCGCCACCAGAAAGTGTTGCCGAGTTTCTATTTAATGTCAAATAATCCAAACCAACTTCGGTCAAAAACGACAATCGGTTGTTGATTTCCAATAATAATCGTTTTGCAATTTGCTTTTCATACGCATCCAAATTGATGTTTTTGAAAAAAGTAACCAAATGTTTAATCGGTAAATCAACCAAATCTGATACGGTTTTCGAATTGATTTTCACATAAGAAGCTTCAATTCGCAAGCGTTTTCCTTTGCAAGAATGACATTTTGTTTTACCGCGATAACGCGAAAGCATTACCCGATTTTGGATTTTATAATTCTTGTCTTCCAATTCTTTGAAGAACGCATTCAAACCTTGAAAATAGCTATTTCCTGTCCAAATTAAGTCTTTTTGCACCTCCGAAAGTTCGAAAAATGGTTTGTGAATCGGAAAATCAAATTTGTAAGCACTGTTGACCAATTCGTCCCGAAACCAGCCCATGCTTTCGCCGCGCCAAGGATAAATGGCATTTTCGAAAATGGATAAAGAAGTATTCGGAATCACTAATTCTTCGTCAATTCCTATGATATTTCCGTAACCTTCACAAACGGGACAAGCTCCATAAGGGTTGTTAAAACTAAATAAATGAACATTCGGCTCCAAGAAAGTAATACCGTCCAATTCGAAATTATTACTGTACGAATGACGTTTGTGGGTGTTTAATTCCTGCAAATGACAAATTCCTTTTCCTTCATAAAAAGCAGTTTGAACCGCATCCGAAAGGCGATTGTA
>CANBWX010000051.1 GCA_947373225.1 Flavobacteriaceae bacterium
AAAAATATAGAAGAAACGCTTGGAAATATTGAGCATGTTAGAAAACAATATGTCGAGAATAAAATTGGAAGATTTGCAATAATTTTGAAAGAAACCAATGAATTTGTAGGTTGGGCTGGATTAAAATATAACATCGAAATTGTAAATAATAAAACAAATTTTTATGATATTGGTTATCGATTAGATGAAAAATTTTGGCAAAAAGGGTATGCAAGTGAAGCTACATCTGCTTGGTTGCAATATGGTTTTGATACAATGAAAATTAAAACTATTGAAGCTTCTGTTCATAATGACAATATAGCTTCGAATAGAATTCTTCAAAAAATTGGAATGCAAATAACAGAACAATATAAAGAAGATGGCGTTTCGTGGAATTGGTATCAATTGGAAAATAATTTGTTATGACTTGGGAAGAAAATTTATTATTTGTAAAGAATCTACCATATGGTAGAAATTCAAGTCGAACTGATTTATCATTAATTATTACAGAAAACAAAGGAACTTGTAGTTCAAAACACGCCTATTTAAAGGATTTTGCAGACAAAAATGGCATTCCAAATATTAAATTGGTTGTCGGAATTTACAAGATGAATGAATTAAATACCAAAATTGGATCGATATTATCAGAAAACAAAATTGAGTATATTCCGGAAGCGCATTGCTATTTGAAGGTTGATGGCTTACGAATTGATTGTACTTCAAGTAATTCTAATTTTGATAAAATTAAAGATGATTTATTGGAAGAAATAGAAATTGAACCTTATCAAGTGGGCGATTTCAAAATTGAATATCATCAAAATTTTATAAAAAATTGGTTGGCAGAAAATAATTCTGAGATTAGTTTTGAACAAATATGGAAAATTAGAGAGAAGTGTATTGAAAATTTATCTACATAAAAACACACACTTTTAAAATTAGTAATTACTAACTTTTTTTTAATATTTTCTCTCCCTTAATATAATCCGAAGGTCGCTGTCTCAGGATTTTGTAAAAAGTATTACTAAAAGTGGGAACACTATTATAACCTACAGCCAGCGCAACTTCGCTGACGGAAAGATTTTTTTCAAGCAGTAATTCTATCGCTTTTAAAACCCTTCGAATAGTAAGATATTGAATAAATGACATTCCCAAATCCTTTTGAAAAAGACGATATAAAGAGCGCTCGCTAAAACCAAATTGTGTTGAAATTTCAGAGAAATATAGCGGTTCTTTTAAATTTGAATCCAAGTAATTTATAATTTTTTTCAGCCGAATATCTTTTGAAAAAGGCAAAGATAAAGGCAAATTATTCACGCATATTTTTGGCAAAATGGCTTTTATCGCTTTTGTAATATCATAATTCCGAGTTCCTTTATTGATATTTCCGTCCCATCTATTGGTAAAAAGCATCATTTGCAATAACAAATCATTAATTGGATAAATCCCTTCAGATTCGTAAAAAAGATGCTCGTTTTTTTTTACAGGAAAATACAAATTTCGCATGATTACGTTTTCAGAATTGGTATGAATACTATGCTCCACCCCATTTGGAATCCACATAAAATGTCTGGCAGGCAAAAAATAAGTATTGGTTTGCGTGATGACATAAACAATTCCGCCTTCGGTATATAACATTTGCGCTTTGTCATGTTTATGGGTTGGTATCAACAATTCCCCCATTAAATCATGGTGGCAATAAATACTTTTTCTATCTACATCGACTTTGTTTATATAATATTTTTCTTCTGTCATAAAATTAATATTTCGATGTCCGAAATGAATACTTATTTGTCTTTTTAGGATATTTTGTCAATTGTTTATTTTACTACTATTGTAATATAAATAATAGTAAACAATAAAATAGTTCAAATTATTAGTGAATAATTGTTTTATTGACAAATTAACTACTAAAAAAATAAAAATATGTCCTTAGACCGAATTCGATTTCAAAGTTACAAAGACAAAGTAATTTCAGCACAAGAAGCAGCCAATTTTTTAAAAGATAAAATGGTTGTTGGCACAAGTGGATTTACAAAATCAGGTGATAGCAAAGCAGTACTTCCTGCTTTTGCTAAAAAAGCTGAATTTGAAGATATCGGTATTACTCTAATTACTGGAGCTTCTTTGGGGCTTAATACCGATGCCGATTTGGCTAAAAACAATGCCATATATAGAAGAATGCCTTTTCAGGCGGATAGTACGCTTCGAAATAAAATCAACGATGGCGATGTGTTTTTTACAGATCAACATCTTAGTGAAACGGTAGAATTATTAGAAAACAAACATATTACAGGTATTGATATTGCTATTATTGAAGCGACTTATATTGATGAAAACGGTAATATTATTCCAAGTACTTCTGTAGGAAATTCGGCTTCTTTCGCACAATTAGCGGATAAAATTATAATTGAAGTAAATACTTCTATGCCTTTTAATTTCAAAGGTATGCACGATGTTTATTTGCATAAAAAGCATCCTAATAGAACTCCAATAAATATTATCGCTTCTGATGATCGAATTGGTGTAGATTATATAACTGTTGATCCTGAAAAAGTTATTGGAATTGTATTTACCGAACTTCCGGATAGTTCAGCAGCTTTGAGTTCTCCAGATCCCAAAACATCTGCAATAGCCTATCATTTATTAGACTTTTTTGATAATGAAATTGAACAAGGAAGATTGACAAAATCATTAATGCCGTTGCAAGTCGGCATCGGAAAAGTAGCCAACGCGGTGATGTCAGGCTTTTCGAAAGGTAATTTCGAGGATTTAGTAATGTATTCTGAAGTACTACAAGATAGTACTTTCGAATTATTCGATTCAGGAAAATTGAAATTTGCATCAGCATCGGCAATTACACTTTCTGAAGGTTGCTACAAAAAATTCATAGAAAATTTTGATCAATATAAAGACAAAATGATCCTTCGCCCTCAAAACGTCAGTAATTCACCGGAAGTAATCCGAAGAATGGGCGTGATTTCAATAAATACAGCTATAGAATTTGATATTTATGGCAATGTGAATTCGACTCATATTTCAGGTTCAAAAATGATGAATGGCATTGGCGGTTCTGGAGATTTTGCCAGAAATTGTTTTTTAAGCATTTTCGTTACCCAATCTGCTTCCAAAGAATTTAATGCAATTTCGCACGTAGTTCCTATGACTCCTCATGTGGATCATACCGAACATGATGTTGATATATTGGTAACAGAACAAGGTTTAGCTGATTTAAGAGGGCTTGCGCCAAGAGAACGCGCTCAATTAATCATAGAAAAGTGTGCTCATCCAGATTATAAAGAAGCTCTTAGAGATTATTCGGATCGTGCCCTTTTGCGTGGCGGACATACGCCTCATCTATTAGAAGAAGCTTTCGATTTTTATACAAGATTATCAAAAACAGGTTCTATGCAACAAAAATGTTCTGTAGAAAAAGCATAATAAACATAACTTTTTTTTTTGGAAATCCCTTATTCATTTCAAGATGTTTAGGGGATTTTTTTTACCAATTAATAGGCGATTTTCCTTTCGATTCTAAATATGTATTTGTCTGGCTAAAATGTTTATTGCCAAACCATTTTCCTTGGTTGGCACTCATTGGCGAAGGATGACCCGATTCTAAAACGAGATGTTTACTTCTATCAATTTTAGAACCTTTATTTTTGGCAAAACTTCCCCAAAGCAAGAAAACAACATGTTCTTTTTCATCCGAAATTTTCTGAATAACAGCATCCGTAAAAGTTTTCCATTTTAAATGTTTATGACTATTTGGACTATCCATTCGAACCGAAAGTGAAGCATTCAAAAGTAAAACGCCTTGTTTAGCCCAATGTTCTAAATTGCCGGAAGTAGGTAAAAAAACAGTTCCAAAATCATCATTCAATTCCCTAAAAATATTGCGCAACGAAGGCGGAATTCGAACGCTATCATTCACCGAAAAACACAATCCATTCGCTTCATGAATACCGTGATACGGATCTTGACCAATGATTACCACTTTCAAATCCTCGAAAGAACAAGGATCGAAAGCAGTAAAAATAAGTTCTTTTGGAGGAAAACAAATGTAGTTTTTATATTCTTCATCAACAGCTTTCGTCAAATCCTGAAAATAAGGTTTCATGATTTCTTCAGCTAAAATAGTTTGCCAAGAAGGATTGAGTTTGGGTTGCATAAATATATTTTACCGCAAAGTTCGTGAAGTTTTTGCAAAATGCAATGGGTATTGAAAAACGCTTTAGCATAAAGCGTAGCCGTCAATCCTGACGTCTATTGGAATTGTTGTATTCTTTCTCAAAACTTTATGATAACGTTTGTGGGTACGAGTTTGAAAACTCACACTATCGCCTGTGCAAACTAATGCTTACGCCTTCAGGGTACAATCGCTTTTTATATTTTAATCGTTAATTCTATTTTTAATATCCATTTTTTCGTGCAAAATTCTCACAACTTCCATTTCAGTATTTTCAACTCGTTTACAAAATATTAAATGCGATTTCACTTTTGAATATTTATAATCTTTTCGAATGTTTCCAAAATCTTTGGTTGTTTCAAAATTTTCCACAACAAATTCTATTTCGTCCATTATCAA
Organism: Flavobacteriaceae bacterium; assembly: GCA_947373225.1. Taxonomy (GTDB): domain Bacteria; phylum Bacteroidota; class Bacteroidia; order Flavobacteriales; family Flavobacteriaceae; genus Flavobacterium. Next base: position 4,565 of record CANBWX010000051.1, read on the forward strand.
ATTATAATATCGGTTCGCTTGTTCAACCGACCAATTTTCTGCTGTGTAAATCCAAATATTATTTAAATCGTCTAATGCTTTTTCACTTATGATATATTCCGCCATTACTTTTGGAAATTTTCGTTCAACTGTTTTAGATTTTCTGCTCGATTAAAATTTCTAATTTTCACACTTTTTTCTCCAAGTTCTAATTCTGCGATTAGAGATTTAGTTTGAATTTCTTCCTGTTCAAAATGTCGCAAAGCAGTTCTTATAACTTCGCTTACCGAATTATATTTTCCAGTGGCAATTTGTTCGTTTATAAAACTTTCGTAATATTCTCCAATTAAAATTGATGTATTTCGTGCCATAACTTTATATTTTTTACAAATATACCAATTTATGGTATTTTGCAATAAATTTTCTATTATTTTTCCGGTTTTCTGTCGCTCGAAAGTGACGCACAACTTGTATATATGTATAATAAAATCACACAAAGACACCTCATTTGGGGTAGATAGCTATGACAAAGATTATACTTTATTTCAATTAATATATAAAAAAACCTTTATAAATTGTCGAAATAAGGGTTTACTTCCTAACAAATTCAAAGCCCTATTGTTCATGAAATCTCCCTACTTCATTCTTTAGCCCGCGTGAGGGATGGAAGCGGCATCCTCGTAGCGCAGCGGAGAGATACAGCGTACAGCCCGACAGCGCCAGAGCTTGCGGAGGCGGTGGCACGCCCAAAGAATAATCCGGATTCTGTTTTGATGGCGATACCTTAAAAAAGTATAATTTTATCATATTTTTGGCAACTTCACATAATAAAAAAAGTAATTTGCGTCTTGATTTATTACTTTTGAATACTTTATAAAAAATATATGGAGACTATAAAAATACTTTGGGTTGATGACGAAATTGACTACTTGAAACCACACATTTTATTTCTGGAAAAGAAAAATTATAACGTTACGACTTGTAATAATGGTCGGGATGCGATTGATATTTTTGAAAATAACAACTTCGATATTGTTTTTCTTGACGAAAATATGCCCGGTATGAGTGGCTTAGAGACGCTTTCGGAAATGAAGGAGAAGAAATCGTCGATCCCGATGATTATGATTACCAAGAGCGAGGAAGAATATATTATGGAGGAAGCTATTGGCTCTAAAATTGCTGATTATTTGATAAAACCGGTTAATCCGAACCAGATTTTGTTGAGTTTGAAGAAGAATTTGGATCATTCGAGATTGGTTTCGCAAAAAACAACTTTGGATTATCAGAAGGAATTTCGGAAAATTTCGATGGAAATGGCGATGGTTAATTCCTATGAAGAATGGGTGGAATTGTATAAAAAATTGGTTTTTTGGGAACTGGAACTCGAAAATATCAACGACCAAGGAATGATTGAAATTCTCGAATCGCAAAAAGCGGAAGCGAATTCGCAATTTGGGAAATTTATTGAGCGCAATTATGAAGATTGGTTTGCACCAAAAGCCGATAAACCGATACAATCGCACACTTTATTCAAGGAATTAGTGGTTCCTGAAATCTTAAAAAAAGACAAGCCGATATTGTTTGTTGTGATTGATAATTTGCGTTACGACCAATGGAAAACCTTTGAAAGCGTGGTGGGAAATCACTATAAACTGGAAAAAGAAGTTCCGTATTATGCTATTTTGCCAACGGCTACACAATATGCAAGAAACGCTATTTTCTCTGGTTTGACGCCGCTTGAAATGGAAAAACAGTTTCCGCAATATTGGAAAAATGATCCTGAAGAAGGTGGGAAAAACTTGTTTGAAGCGGAATTTTTGACTGCGCAATTAAAAAGATTACGATTAGATATTAAGCAAGATTATTTTAAAATCACAAATCTTGCTGGTGGAAAAAAACTGGTTGAAAATTTCAAAACATTAAAGAATAATGATTTGGTTACGGTGGTTTACAATTTTGTAGATATGCTTTCGCATGCCAAAACCGAAATGGATGTTGTAAAAGAACTGGCTTCGGACGATAAAGCGTATCGCTCACTGACTTTGAGTTGGTTTAAGAATTCGCCACTTTTAGAAATTATTCAGCAAGCTCAGAATTTAGGTTTCAAATTGATTTTGACGACAGATCACGGAACGATAAACGTTAAAAATCCTTCGAAAGTGATTGGTGATAAAAACACGAGTCTTAATTTGCGTTACAAAACCGGACGTAGTTTATCTTACGAAAGCAAAGATGTTTATGCCGTGAAAGACCCTAAAACAGTAGGTTTGCCAACTATAAATATGAGCAGTTCGTATATTTTTGCAAAAAACGATTTATTTTTGGCCTATGTAAATAACTTCAATCATTATGTGAGCTATTACAAAAATACGTATCAACACGGAGGAATTTCATTGGAAGAAATGATTATTCCGTTTTTGATATTTAATCCAAAGTAATTCAGATTGTAGATTTCAGATTACAGAGTATAGATCATTGGGTTTAAATTTCATTTTTTACTCATAAGTTTTTACTCCTAACCCTTAACTTAATAACTCTTAAAAGTATGGAAATTACTTTTTCATTAGACGAAATTAATACTGTTGCCAAGAAAATCTTGGAACAAAATCCGAATAAAGTGATCCTTTTTCACGGAGAAATGGGCGCTGGAAAAACAACTTTAATAAAAGCTTTGGCAAAAGAACTTGGCGTAAACGAAGCGACAAGTAGTCCAACCTTTTCTTTAGTTAATGAATATCAAACATATAATAATCAAATAGTTTATCATTTTGATTTTTATAGATTGAATGATGAAATTGAAGCGCTTGATATGGGAGCCGACGAATATTTGTATTCCGATAATTGGTGTTTTATAGAATGGGCCGAAAAAATCCCAAACCTTATCCCCGACTTGCATTCGGTTATTTCAATTTCAGTATCACCCGATGGAAAACGCGCTTTAAATTTAATTTAATTATAAATTATGAATGTAGAGAATGAAGTGCTAATCATCCCTTTTAGATCCGATTTAAAAGAAGAAATAAAAATCTTGAATTTAGAATGGCTGAAGAAATATTTTAAAGTCGAAGCTAAAGATGACAAAACACTTTCTGATCCTCAGTGCGAAATTATTGATAAAGGCGGAATGATTTTTTATGCAAAATACAATGATAAAATTGTAGGTACATTTTCATTGCTAAAAATTGATGAAACCACTTTCGAATTAAGCAAAATGGCAGTAACTGATGGTGTTCAAGGGCTTGGAATTGGCAATAAATTGATGGATCATTGCATGGCAATCGCCAAAGAAAAAGGAATCAAAAAGCTTATTTTGTATTCGAACAGAAGTTTATTACCCGCCATTTATTTGTATAAGAAATTTGATTTTGAAGAAATTCAACTAGAAGATGGTATATATGAAAGAGCCGATATCAAAATGGAAAGAATAATTTAAGTTTCTTTTTAATTAAAAAAGAGGCTAGAAAACTGAATTAATCCGACTACAATTAACAAATTATAATTTTATTCAGTAAATTGTACCACAAATTTTAAAAACACAATGGCGATTACTCCATTTACAAAACAACAGCTATTACCTCAAGAAGAAAAACTTGAAATTGCAAGGTATAAGAGCGAACTTTTCATTGGTATTCCAAAAGAAAACAGTCATCAAGAACGCCGTATTTGTCTAACTCCTGACGCCGTAAATTCATTGACTTATCAAGGTCACCGGGTGATGCTGGAATCTGGAGCTGGAGAAAGTTCTAGTTATTCAGATAAAGAATATGCCGATGCTGGTGCCGAAATTACCAAAGATACCAAGAAAGTTTTTGGTTGTCCGATGATCTTAAAAGTCGAACCACCAACTCTGGCAGAAATAGAAATGATTAGTCCCCAAGCCATTTTATTGTCGACTATTCAGATAAAAACAAGAAAGAAATCTTATTTTACGGCTTTGGCCAAAAAGAAAATTACCGCTCTTGCATTTGAATATATAAAAGATGAAGATGGCTCCTATCCTGCCGTAAAATCCTTGAGTGAAATTGCCGGAACTGCTTCGATATTAATTGCCGCCGAATTGATGATTACCAATGAATTTGGAAAAGGCTTATTATTCGGAAATATTACTGGCGTTCCTCCAACCGATGTTGTGATTATTGGCGCAGGAACTGTTGGAGAATTTGCTGCAAGAACTGCAATTGGTTTGGGAGCAAACGTAAAAGTTTTCGACAATTCGATTACTAAATTACGTCGATTGCAAAATAATTTGAATCAAAGAATATTCACATCGACTATACAACCAAAATCGTTATTGAAAGCGCTTAGACGTTGTGACGTGGCTATTGGCGCCATGCGAGGTAAAGAACGCTGTCCAGTTATTGTTACCGAAACCATGGTCGAACACATGAAAAAAGGAGCTGTAGTTGTTGATGTAAGCATTGATACAGGCGGCTGCTTTGAAACTTCGGAAGTGACAACGCACGAAAAACCAACGTTTGTCAAAAGCAATGTTTTGCATTATTGCGTTCCCAATATTCCATCAAGATATTCGAAAACTGCTTCACTTTCGATAAGCAATATCATTACACCATTTCTTTTGCAAATTGCCGAAGATGGAGGAATAGAAAGTGCAATTCGACGAAATTTAGGTTTAAAACATGGAGTTTATATGTATCACGGAATTCTTACCAATAAAGCCATTGGTGATTGGTTTGATTTGACTAATAACGATATTAATTTAATCGTGTTTTAAATAAACTTTCTTTTACCTTTGCCAAAAATTAAAATATGAAATCGCCACTACAAAAAGTTTGTTGCAAACAAACTCATTTAAATAAAAAGGCGAAACCATATAGGACCATAAACAAATAACTTTTTACTTATATGAAATTTGCACATCGTTTTGCCTATTATTTATTAGGACTAATAATGGGTTCCTTCTTTGTTGCCGCTGTTTTTAGCGGAAAAGACACCCGTTGTAACTATTTTCCAAATGCCAGAGTTTTGAATGATTTGAGAAATAAACCTTTTGGTTATTCTGATAAAGCGTCACAAGAATTATCCCAAAAATGGGTGGATACTACAGATATAAAAAATACTTTAAAATTTGGTGACGTAGATTTTGACCAAAGTAATAAAAAAGTTGGAGCGGGAAAAATATATGTTATCGAAGGAAAAACAGTGAAAAATCAAAAAATCATACTTAAAGTGATTAATTACCCTGAGAAAGCAGTTTTAGACGAGATAATTAAAAAATAATAGCTGCATTAAAAACTTCTTTATAATATATAAATTTCTTCGTTATTGTATCTGTAAAAACACTACTGTATTTGTGAATCAGCCAGGATTGCTTCGCTTTTTTTATTTGATTTTTTAATCTTCTAAATAACCGAATTTTCCTTGATTAAAATCATCAAAAGCTTCAATTAATTCTTGTCTGGTATTCATCACAAATGGTCCGTGAGAAGCTATGGGTTCGTTAATGGGTTCGCCACTCAAAACTAAAATTATTGAATTTTCTGTTGCTTCAACAGTGAAATTTTCACCTTTGTTTTCGAATAATACAAAATGATTCGTGGGAACTAGTTCGGTTTCGTTCACGATTATACTTCCTTCGATTACTAAGAGCGCTGTATTGTAATTAGCAGGAAAACTGAAATCGGTTTTTGCGCCTTTATTCAGTTTTGTATTGAGTAAATGGACCGGTGTAAAAGTAAAAGCAGCACCTTTAATTCCTTTGTGTTCTCCGGCGATTATTTCTATTTCTCCTTGATTATCTTCAAGCTCATATTTTGGAATATTATTATTTTCAATGGCTTGGTATTTTGGTGGACTCATTTTGTCCTTGGCAGGAAGGTTTACCCAAAGTTGCACCATTTGAAAATCGCCACCTTGTTTGCTAAAATTTACTTCGTGAAATTCTTTGTGCAAAACTCCTGATGCTGCCGTCATCCATTGCACGTCGCCTTCGCCAATGATTCCTCCACCTCCACTGCTATCGTGATGTTCTACTTTGCCTTTATAGGCAATTGTAACCGTTTCGAAACCTCGGTGCGGATGCACACCAACGCCTTTTGGCTTTTCACTTGGTGGAAAATAAAATTTAGAATTATAATCCAACATAATAAATGGCGTCATACGCTGCATATCCAAACGATAACCACTCGGAATAAAATTATGCACTCTAAATCCATCACCTACAAAATGCGGTGCGCTTGGAGGCACTACTATTTCTATATTTTTTATTGTCATATCTTTCAAATTATACTGCAAAATTACTAATTACCGGAATGAAGAAACAATTAAATGGCTTTGAAAATGGTTTTAATTATTTCGGCAGCATATTTACTTGAAATCTTTTTTATAAATGACGGAAAATCAATGTGCGAATTATTATCTGCTACATCCGAAATCGTTCTTATAATACTAAAAGGAATTTCATATTCATAACAAACTTGTGCAACCGCCGCGCCTTCCATTTCTACACATAAAACATTGGGTAGTTGAACGCGGATGTTGTCTTTTTGTTCCTTACTGGAAAAAAATTGGTCGCCACTTGCAATTTCTCCAATGACTAATTGAGGTTGCAAAATATTGAATTTTATTAAATTCTCATTGGAAATAAAGGTATGTAAACTATTGTTTTCTAGCAAAGTAGAAATTGATTTTGTAGCTATTGCCAAATGGCTTGCATCACTTTCGAAATAAGTCTTGCCAAGAAGCGGTATTTCGAATTGTTTCATCAACGGTCTTGCATCCATGTCATGCTGAATCAATCTATTCCCGAGGACGATATCTCCAATTTTTAAGTCGGGACTTATTGCTCCTGCAACTCCTGTAAATAGTAATTCGGTTATTTTAAATTCGTGAATCAAAGTTGTTGCGGTTGTTGCAGCAGCAACTTTGCCCCAGCGTGAAAAAACCACCACGGTTTCTATATTATTTATTTGTCCCGAATAATACGTGCGTTTTCCCATTGTTGAAGCTACACAATTGGTCAATAAAGCCACAACACCATCAATTTCTTCAGGCATAGCGCCCATAATTCCTATAATTCTTTTCATATTTATTCGATAATTGCTTTTGAAAATAGCGTGGAGTAAATATAGAATTTAAACTCCAATTACGTTATTTTTGCAAGATGATTTTCGAACGTGAACAATTGTTTCACAACGAAAATAATCCATTTATCTAATGAAAAAACAGGCTTTTCCACCCATTTCAAATCAAAAAGCAACGATTCTGATTCTTGGTACAATGCCTAGCGTTCAATCTCTAGAATTAGGTCAGTATTATGGAAACAGCCGGAATGCCTTTTGGAAGCTACTTTTTACTATTTATGACGTCCCTTTTTCTTCTGATTACGAGAAAAAAACAACTTTTTTATTACAAAATAATATTGCACTATGGGATGTTTTAGAAGCTTGTGTGAGAAAAGGAAGTTTGGATAGTGCTATTGAACAAGAAGTTCCTAATGATTTTGATACGTTTTTAAAAGCACATCCCAATATCAAACATATATATTTCAATGGGCAAAAAGCAGCCACTTATTTTAAGCGATATGCAAAGATTGAAAACAGTTATATTTTGACAACTTTACCTTCGACAAGTCCTGCCAATGCTGCAAAATCTTTCGAAAATAAATTAGATGAATGGAGAATTATTAGTCAATAAATTTCATTTCGAAACATTAGTATTCTATTAACTATTTTTAGTAGAAATTTTTACCTCAAATGTCTAATTTTACGGAAATCTAAAAATTAAAATGAAATCCAATATTCCAATTTCTATATTAGAATTAGCGTTAATCACCCAAGATAGCGATGCCCGCAAAACTTTAGAAAAGACAAAAGAGGTAGCTCAACTTGCCGATAGTTTGGGATTCAAGCGCTTTTGGCTCGCCGAGCACCACAATATGGCACACGTAGCCAGTTCTGCAACCGTTGTTTTGATCGGTTATATTGCCAGTCAAACACAAAATATTAGAGTGGGTTCGGGCGGAATAATGTTGCCGAATCATTCGCCGCTTATTGTTGCGGAACAATTTGGAACTTTAGAAACACTTTACCCCAATCGGATTGATTTAGGACTAGGACGAGCTCCCGGAACCGACGGGCAAACAGCACAAGCTATTCGGAAAGATTTTATTGAACAATCACAACAATTTCCACAAAATGTAACCCAACTTCAGAATTATTTTTCGGTGGAGAATTCAAAATCTAAAGTGCGCGCCTTCCCTGCCGAAGGCACCATTGTTCCTATTTGGATTTTAGGTTCTAGCATGGATAGTGCAGCTTTGGCTGCAGCCAAAGGATTGCCATATGCTTTTGCAGGACATTTTGCGCCTAGACAAATGATTCAGGCTTTCGAATATTATCGAGATAATTTTCAAGTTTCCGAATTTTTAGAACAACCCAAAACAATGGCTTGCGTGAATGCAATCGCCGCAGATACCGATGCCGAAGCAGAAAAAATTTCGACAAGCTTATACCAAATGTTTCAGAATTTGGTTCAAAATAATCGAAAACCTTTGCAACCACCAGTTGACTCTTTGTCGGATTTAATGAATGATATGAGCGAAGAAACTCGTTTTCACGTAAACCAAATGACTGCTTGTTCGTTTGTGGGATGCAAAGCTACATTAGCCATCGAACTAAAGAAATTTATCAACCATTCTCACATTGATGAATTGATGATAAGCAGCGCCATTTTTGATCATAAGGATAAAATGAAAAGTTTGAGAATCCTAAAAGAAGTAATTGATACAATTAATGCAGAATAATTCAAATATTAAATGCTGGCACAATACTTGTAAGTTCTTTAAATAATTCTTTTTAACGTTCTCTTTTATCTAGTTTTTAACTTTTCATCACAATCGAAAAGGTGTGAATTACACAACAATTTACCTTAATTTAGTAACATAAAATGGTGTAAAATGAATCAATTTTGTAGTAGAAAAGATTCTCTAAAACATTTATGATAAACCAAGACTTTATTATTTTACAGGTTAATTATTGTATAAAACCGAGAACCAAAGGAAGAAAATTATTCAATTAATTAATACATTTAAATCATGAAAAAGATTCAAAAAATTGTTTGTTTTATGCTTTTAATCGCTGCTTTTTCGTCCTGTTATCCATACAGGTATGGTCATGATAGAGGTCATGGTAGGGATCATGATCGTGGACACGGTGAACACGGTGAACACGGTGGATATTCGAATAATCGTTAGAAATTGTAAGCAAAAAAGTTTTCTGGAAATTACTTTCAGAAAACTTTTTTTCTTTTATGATAGATTTTTATCAATGATTAATACTTGATTAACTTAGACATATTACACTAAGCTGTATATTTGCATAAAATTTTCACAATGAATAAAAACTATCTTTTCGCCGCGCTTTTAGTTACAGTAATGTTTTTTCCAATTAAAACCTTAGCTTGGGGCAAAAAAGGACATGCTTTGGTAGCAGAAATTGCTTTCAGTTATTTAGATGAAAACACTAAGAAAACGGTATTGGAATATCTTGATGGAACCTCAATCGAAGACGCTGCAAACTGGATGGATAATGTACGAAGTAATCATTCTTATGATTATTTAAAACCGTATCATTATGTAGATTTTGAAAGAAATGAAGCTGTTGTTGAAACTAGTGGTGACAATTTAATTTACAAATTAGATACAACTATTAAAGAATTAAAGAACAGAAAAAATCTCTCCAATGAAGAAATTAAAACTAAAATAGAAATCATTTTTCATCTAATAGGAGACTTACATCAACCGCTACATGTAGGTTATAGTTCGGATAAAGGTGGTAATTCACTTCAACTTCGTTTTAACGACAAAGGAACTAATTTACATTCTTTGTGGGATTCTGGAATAATCGAATCTAAGGAAATTACATTTGAAGATTGCCTAAAAGAACAATTTTCGAAAAGAGACCTTCGGAAACTTAGTAGAATCAATGTGCTCAATTGGGCAAAAGAATCTAGAGTTTTTTTAGATCAAGTTTACAACACTGGAGGAAACAAAATTACCGACGAATACACGAATACAAATGCTATCTTGATAGAAAGTCAAATTCATAAAGCCGGAATTCGCTTGGCATCAGTTTTGAAATATATTTTCAAAAATTAAAATAATTTTCATAATAATCCCCAACTTACTTTGCTCTAGAATAGCCTTTGATTCTGTTTTTTCATGTCTATAAATTTATTCTAGTCGTTTAGATAACCATTCATCTATTGGTTTCAAAATAATAATTATAATTACTGAAGTGCCGATAAACTTTTCGGCATAATAACCCGCAGCCGTAAGACAACCTATTGCAGCGCAACACCAAACGGTCACTGCTGTTTTCAATCCATGAGCACTTATTCCCTTCCTAAAAATACAAAAAAACAATACCGGTAACTCCTTGCCCAATAATTTGGGTGACATCACCATTCATTTTCGCTCAAAACCTATTGAAAGTCCTGCCAGCAAAGCTGTAAAAAATCATAGTGTAAATTCTGAATTTGTCATTTGAATGCGTATTTAATCTTGAGTTCAATAACTTATTTACTTAATAAAATCTAGAGAAGTGAGTACAACAATAATTAAAATTCCAATAAGTGCTATTGCAAATAAATAATCGGCAATAGTTTCTAATCTATTTTCTCGCTTTAAATTATTTGTTTTAATTGAAAAAAATGACAATAGACAGGAAAACACAAGAAAAATTGCAATTACAGAAGTAAATTCATCAATATTGCTGGTTTCAGCCTTATTACTTATTTGTAGCGAAGTAATTACAAAAAGACAGAATCCCAAAAGATTTGCTGAAGTATTTAATATATGCGGCGATGTTTTATTTGGCATAATTGATAAATTTAATCATAGAAAAAATCGATAATTTCATTCATTTTTTTTAAAAAATTTCTTGTAATTGTTCATTTTTGTTCACTTTTTTTCATAATCCACATTAATACAAACATACAAAAAGCAACTGCACCAACATATTTAAACAGCAATCCTAACTGATAGGTTTTACTAAGATTTCCTAAAAAATTGGTGCTAATTCCTGTTCCCAACTGAAGTGCCGAAACCATTAATCCTGAAACCATAATTGCCATTTTTTGATTTTCTTTGGTAGCCCAACTCACCGAAGCAGGAAATAAGGTAGACATACAAATTCCTGCTAAAGCCATGCCTAAAATACTAAAATTGGCGTCTTTGCTCATCGGAATTAAATAAAATAAAATACCTATCAACAAGGCTGACCAAAGTGTTAACCAATCCATTTTAAAGCGGACGGAAAGCAAGCCAAATACAATTCTTCCAAAAGCTAATCCGCTCCAAAATAAAGCTAATCCAAAGGCTGCCATTTTTATGGATAATCCTTGATTCTTAAGAAATATAGCTCCGTAACTACCTAGAGAACCTTCGCATATTCCATAAAATACAACTAGTAAAACAAATCCCCATAATCGCAAAGGAATTTTTAAGGAAACTGATGATAACGTATTTTCTTCCTCGCTAAGTTGTAAAAATAAAATTAAAACCATCCAAAACAGTAGCACTATTGAAATAATAAGTGGAAGATACCACCATAAACTGGGATCTTGCAACAGCCCTATTAACAATGGAGCTCCAGCGGTTCCTAATCCCAATGAAAAATGTAAACCTGAAATAGAAGCCAACGGATTTTTTGGAAACAATTGCAAAGCCAATGGATTAAGCACGGTAATCACTAAACCAAATCCCAACCCTAGAAACGAGGTTCCGCTATAAATTAATAGTAATGCTTCGGGTTTGTTGGTCATGAATAAATGACTCAAAAAAAGCAATAGTATTGCAATAGTAAGCGAAATACTTCCCAACAAAAGCACTTTTTTTGAACTCAATTTCGAAACAAAAAAAGGAGTCAAAAGAGCCGAAAAAATGGCAAGTAATGTTTGAGGAATAAAGATTCCACTAAATTGATTACTGCTAAAGCCAAAATGGGTCGGATCAGTAAAAATGGTTCCTAAAGCTGGATAAAGAATTAACGATAAGCCCGTTAACATTCCCCCTAAATAAACAACAACTGGTTTTAATATTTTAAATTTCATATAATTTATAATCCGAATATAACTCTATTACGTTTTCTATAAATGCTGCCTGAAACAAACTCAAATGAATTATTTTAATATTTCGTTTTTAATATAATCTCCCACTCGAAGTGCCATTGCCATAATTGTCAAAGCTGGATTAACCGCTGAACTAGAAACAAAAAAGCTTCCGTCGACCACAAACAAGTTTTTAATGTCGTGCGACCTACAAAAAGTATCCAAAGCAGAAGATTTTGGGTCATTTCCAAAACGAATTGTCCCGTTTTGATGAGCAACCGCACCAATAGGCATGTCTTTTCCAAAATAAATATTCTTTGGAAGAAAATGAGAAAAATTGCCAGAATGTTCTAAATTATACTTCAATTTATCCATTAATAAATGATGACCTTTTAGATTATTTGGAGTATAATTAATTTTAATTTTTCCGTTTTCGAAAGTAATTCTATTATTAGGATCAGGAAGATCTTCTGATGCCAACCAAAAATCAACGGCATGTTTTGCCATCATATCGAATGTAAATCCAGGAGCTGGAACTGGACTATCGGCACTAATTTGAGTTTTATCCGATTTTCCTAACATTTGAATATGTCCAAGCGGAAATTCGAATTCATCGCTTTTATGGTAATAATCATTGATTCCAAAAGTTTTTCCAAACTTAGAATCGTTTGGTGTCGTTGATAGCGCAATCATTGCCGAATTATTATGAAACATATAGTTTCGACCTACAATTCCAGAAGAATTCGCCAATCCGCTCGGATAGATATCATTGGCACTTTTCAATAATAAAACAGCCGAATTTATGGCACCACAGGAAAGAATGACCAAATCAGAAGTTAAGGTCAACAATTCACCATTATAAAGTACTTCAATTTTTGAAATCTCGGAACCAGAAGCATTGGTAAACAATTTTGTAACCTGAGTATTAGTCCATAATTCAACATTTTCGTGTTGTAATGCCAACCGAAGTGTATTTACATGAGCATCTGCTTTATGTTCTGTAGGATCAGGAAAACCGTCAAAACGGTCTAATATAAAAGGAGCGCTTGACTTATCCTTATTATCCGGATTCACTCCTATTGGCAAAGGAAACGGATGCAATCCCGAGGCTTTCAATTCATCAAAAACTTGTTGAATCCGAGGTTCGTGTTTTAAAGGAGGATATAAATAAGGATTTTCTTCATCGGGTTCTGTTGGATCCGAACCACGCTCGCCATGAACTGCGTACAATTTTTCGGCTTCTAAATAATATTTTTTTAGATCATAATACGAAATGGGCCATTTTGGGGAAACTCCTCCATAATGTTTCACTTCGTTAAAATCATTTTCCCGCATTCTAAATAAAGCTGCTCCATAAAGTTTGGTGTTTCCACCTACATTATAATGCTGTCCTGGCTGAAATTCGGTGTTGTCTTTATCGAGCCATCTTTCGGATGTGGTGTACCTATTTTTTACAAAAACTTCCTCGCTATCCCAATTTTCTTTTTCAATAGGTATAAAATCACCTCTTTCAATAACCAAAATTTGTTTTCCAGAATTGGATAATTGATAGGCTAATGTGGAACCGCCAGCACCAGAACCAACTATAATTATATCGTAATGTTTCAACTTTTATACTTTTTTAAGATTAGTAGTATAAAAATACAGTTATTAATGAAACTTACAATTTAATTAATAAATAATTAGTATTTGATGAGGGGTCTTCTGGAAATTAGATAATGCTATTCGGAACTAAAGCTAAAATAATTTTCTAGCAAATACAAAGCTAAGGCGGAATTGTATTCCGTTCTAAAAAACGAGAGCAAGCACAACAAGTCAAAAACTATATCAGCTAGAAATTATGCATGATTAGAGGATCAGTTATAAATAATTATATTAGATTTGTATAAGTACTTGTAGGAATGAGCACGGAAAAAATTTCCGCGCTAACCGTAACTAGGAATATTTGCAAATCCGAGCGAGCTGGGACTAACTCAAAACAATTTTTCTAATTAAACTAAAATGAACAATAACTTTTTTTCTAACTTATTTCTTTGGTTATCATTAATAATTTTACCAGAAATAGTTTTTTCTCAATCAACTGACTTTACCATTCAAGATGTAAAGTTCGAAAGTCAAGGCATCACTCTTGCAGGTTCAATTTTAAAACCTAAAAATCCATTTGCAGCAGTTGTAATTGTTCACGGTTCTGACCCAGTAAAAAGAGAAATGGAGTTTGCAAAACGTCTTGCTAAAGAAGGTATTGCTGTATTGACATATGACAAACGTGGAGTTGGAGAATCTGGTGGTGTGTATGTTGGACCATCTGTTGGTACGAATAATATTGACACTACTAATTTAAATTTATTATCTAGCGACGCAAATGAGGCAGTAAAAACATTTCGAACCTATTTGAAAGACAAAAAAACACCAATTGGGTTAATTGGCTTCAGTCAAGCAGGATGGATAATTCCAATTACTGCAAGCAAAAATCCACAAATTGAATTTATGGTTTTATTTAGTTGCCCTACGATAACAACTTTAGAACAACTTCGATTTCAGTTTTACACGAACGGAAATAATAATTTTTGGGAAAATCATACAGATGCAGATGCTCGTGTACATACTAAAAATGACCCAGACAAGTATCAATTCGTGGCCACTGATCCAAAAAATTCTTTGAATACTCTTTCAATTCCTGGACTTTGGCTTTTTGGAGAGAAGGATTTACAAATTCCTGTAAAGTTGTGCATAGAACAATTAAACACATTTAAAGTTCAAGGCAAACCTTTTGAATACACTTTATTTTCAACATTAGGACACAATACTGCATTTGACAGTGATACAACACCTTTTGACATTTCAATTCAGTGGATAAAGCAGAAAACGTTGAACAATAAAAAGTCTAAAAAAACAAAATAAAGCAATGACTACAACATCCCCGACCGCTCGGATTTACAGTAAATATCTCGTGATGGTTAGCGCGAAAATTTTTCCGTGCCCAGAAACAAGAGTAACCTAAATCGTTCAGAAAAGGTGTTTATAGAAAATACTTAGTAAAAAATCAAAACTTAAGCTAAAATAATTTTAGCAAATTCGCGGTAATTGTTCCCCAATCAATGGACTTACCACTCTTTTTCCGCCGAAAGCACTTTCGAGAATAATTTTGCCTTTGGGTTCGTCTGTAATGGTACCAATTATAGAAGGGTTTTGACCCAAAGATTTCAATATTTCTATGATTTCATTCTCTACAGATTTCGAAACGATACAAGCAAAAACCCCTTCATTGGCAACATACAAAGGATCTAATCCCAGAATTTCGCAAGCACTTCGTACTTGAGTATCGACAAGAATTTTTTCGTCTTCTAGAAGCATTCCAAGGTTGGTTTCGGTGGTGATTTCGTGTAAAACAGAAGCTAATCCGCCACGTGTGGCATCACGAAGAAAATGAATATCGGC
>CANBWX010000052.1 GCA_947373225.1 Flavobacteriaceae bacterium
TTTGAGGAGTTAGATGCAATTCTTGAAAAAACAATTTCAGAATATGAAAGTTAGTTTTGAAGAGAAATTTATTATTGCTTTGAATAATCAAGTTCGTTATATTTCTAAAGACAAACCTATAGCCGCAAGAAAATTTAAAAATGACTTAATTAAAAATCTCAAAAAAGATTTAAAACAACCTCTCTCTTTTAAAAAATCTATTTATTATAATGACGAAAATATAAAAGACTATATTTTTAAAGGTTATACATGTGTTTTTGAAATTGATATAATACAAGATGTAATTGTTGTCTTCGGATTCATCAAATATAAAGATTCCCTATAAATGCCAAGAATTCTCTCCATAGATTACGGTCAAAAACGAACCGGAATAGCCGTTACCGACGAATTGCAAATTATAGCTTCGGGCTTAACGACGATTCCATCTGCAACCGCAATTGCCTTTTTAAAGGATTATTTTTCCAAAGAAAAAGTAGAAGCAGTTCTCATTGGCGAACCCAAACAAATGAACGGACAACCATCCGAAAGCGCTTCTATAATAAAAGGTTTTGTGACTCATTTTACCAATCATTTTCCGGATATGAAAGTCATTCGAGTTGACGAACGGTTTACTTCAAAAATGGCGTTCCAGTCGATGATTGATAGCGGAATGAAAAAAAAACAACGTCAAAACAAAGCACTTATCGACGAAATTTCGGCAACGATTATGTTGCAGGATTATTTGACTCGAAAAATGTTTTAAGAATAGTGTTTTCGTTTTCCGATTGTGATTTCATCAATGCTTTTGTCGTTTTTACGATATTCTCCGACAAATTAACCAACCAAATTAATTGTTCGATAACAAGCTGCGCTTCTTGCATTTTCAGTTGAAAGGCGGCTTCATCAATAGTAATTCCTTCTTTTAATTCTCTTTCACGGATATTTTTTAATTCGGTAAATCGAAGTGCCAAGTCCTCTTTATTGGTATTTTCGAATGTATTGACAGTCTCTTCCTTTAGAAGTAAAATGGCGTTATCTAAATTTTTTATAACAGCATCCACAACAATATTAAACGCTTTCGAAGCGCTACTCGTTTTGTGCGATTGTATATAAGTGCCTAACGAAGCTGAGGAAGAAAGAAGCGTATGATTGAGTACGGCGAGTTTGTAAACTTGTGGCAATTGTTTTTGTTTCGATTTTGGTTCTTGTGCCATTCTCAAGAAAGAAGCCATAAGATTTCCAATTTCGATGAAAGCATTTTTTCTTGCCAATCGATACGAAGTCGAAACTTCCCCTTTTTTATTATAAAAAATAGAGATTTCCTTTAGGTAATTTTTATTGGCTTTGATGGACGCTTTTAAATAAATGGGGATATTCAAAAACTCCCAAGAAGGCCACAAAAAGTGATTGGCAAGAAACGCCAAACTGCTTCCGACAATTGTATCTATAATTCGATATTGAATCACTTCTCCAATATTTGGCGTTAAAATCCCGTATATAAAAACAATATACATGGTTACAAATACTGCGCTAACCTTGTAATTAGTGTTCGTAAACGAAAAGCCTAAAAGCATCGAAAGTATTGCTAATGAACTAATAACAATGCTATCATGGATGAAAAATAAAATTCCAAAAGCAATTCCTCCGCCTATAATTGTCCCAAAAATCCTGTCGAAAGACCTTGTTTTTGTCAGTCCATAACCAGGGCGCATAATCACGACAATGGTAAGTAAAACCCAATATTCGTTATGAAAAGAAAGCGCTTTACTAATAATGAAACCAAATAAAATGGTAACGGTTAATCGCAATGAATGTCTGAAAAGAGTAGAGGAGAAGCTTAGATTTTCGATTAATGTGCTCCAAAGATAATATTGAGGCGTTAGGAATTTTTCTAAATCTTTATCTCTTCCTTTAAAGTCATAAGTGCTAATGGCAGACGAAAAGGCGCGTTGTACAATTTTGATTTTTTCGACCTGTTTTTCGGCATATTGCAACATTGTGGTGAGCATAAATACGCCTTCTGATGCTTCGATTTTGCCTAAGCTAATATTGTAATCGGCAATGGCAAGTTCTAATGTGTTCAAATCTTTGATCAAAGTGTTTTTTGGAATAAACTTATTTTTGTTTTTTACACTTTTCGAAAGTCTTTTTAAACTTGCCGCCAGATTATAAGCCAGCGTTTGATACGTAAGTAAAACTTGCGGATGGTTTTCGAACTTTTTGTGTAATTTATTATGGTCGAAAGAAGTGGATAAGGCGAGTTCCAAGATTTCTACTAATGAAATAAAAACAATCAGAAGTCTTCGGTTTTGGTTCGAAGAACCGGAATAATCGGTGATTAGTACTTCTCGAATGTTTTCATGAATGTCATTTAGTTCTATTTGAAGATGCAATTGCTTTTCGGTAATTGCTTTTCTGTCGGCATTAGGAACCCAAAGATCGCCTCTTAGTTTTAAGTATTTTGAGGTTAATTTGATGCATGCTGCAATTTGAATTTCGAGATAACGATACGGTTTTAAATAATAGAAAAGTAGTGAAATTAGCAGATAAAATAAACCGCCACCAAGCAAAAGTCCAGAATGAATCAGCATTTCCCAACCCGTATTAATATGTGCAAATGCTAGTGAAATAGAAAGTAAAGTCGAGAACGAAACCATTGTTGCTCGTTTTCCATAAACCGAAAACATCGACACGAAAAAAACAGAGGTTACTAAAAATGGATAAAAAATCCACAGATACGGATATACAATATTAACCAGCAAATTAGCTCCTGAAATTAGGAGAGCAGTTACGGTAATTCCGTTTATCTTATCCTTTAAACTACTGGGAATATCACTTGGATAGGTAAAAAAAGCACCAAGAGCAATGGTAAAACCTGTTTGAAAAGCACCGAAATATGTAAACAATAATACAGGAATAACAGCCGCAATTGTCATTTTCAGAGCGCTGGTAAAATAGGTGGTATCGGTAAATTTTCGGATTTGGGTAATCATACCATTTGCATTAAATACAAATATAAGAATTGTAGCATTTATACCTATAATATATGTATTAGATTTTAAAGCTAAATTTAATTATCATTCAAGAATTATTGAATGTCTATTTTTTTACTATTTTTGCAAACTGAAATTCAGCATAGAGAAATTCTGAATTTGCAGTAGATAATACTTAATATACCAATAATGATTTTACCAATTGTAGGATATGGCGATCCAGTTTTAAGAAAAATGGGGGAGACCATTTCTCCGGAACATCCAAACTTAAAAGAAATTGTAGCTAATATGTATGAAACGATGTATAATGCATACGGCGTTGGGCTTGCAGCTCCGCAAGTAGGTTTGAGCATTCGTTTATTTGTTATAGATACTACGCCTTTTGGTGACGATGAAGATTTACCAATAGAGGAGCAACAACAATTAAAAGGATTCAAACGCACTTTTATCAATGCCAAAATGTTGAAAGAAGAAGGCGAAATATGGAGTTTTAACGAAGGTTGTCTTAGTATTCCCGAAGTTAGAGAAGACGTTTTTAGACACGAAAAAATTACAATTGAATATTGCGACGAAGATTTCAATGTAAAAACGGAGGTTTTCGATGGCTTGGTAGCTAGAGTTATTCAACACGAATACGATCATATCGAAGGGATTTTGTTTACAGATTTAATTTCGTCGTTAAAGAAAAAATTGATCAAGAAAAAATTACAAAACATCATGGATGGAAAAACCAGACCTGATTATAGAATGAAATTTTGCAACAAAAAAGGAAGATAATAAAATTACGAATTACGGATTCTCCAAATAAACAAATAATCAAATACATATTTATAAAATGAATTTAGAAAAAATATTATCAATTTCAGGAAAACCAGGTTTATTTGCTTTAAAAGTTCAAACCCGTACAGGATTTATTGCCGAATCATTATTGGATGGAAAAAAAATCACTGTTGGATTAAAAGTTAATGTAAGTTTATTGACAGAAATTTCAATTTATACCATTGATGCCGAAAAACCTTTGACGGAAGTAATGCGAAATATTGCTATCAAAGAAGACAATGGTCCTGCTATTTCCCATAAAGAAGACAATGCTAAATTGGTCGCTTATTTCACAGAAATACTTCCGGATTATGATTCAGAAAGAGTTTATCCTTCTGATATTAAGAAAGTTATGAATTGGTATAATTTACTACAATCAAAAGGTTTAGTGTCTAAAGAAGAACCAATAATTGAGAATGCCGAAGAAGTTAAAGCAAGCGTTGTTGAAGAAGTAGCTGCCGAAAAAACAAAAACTCCAGCAAAAAAAGTAAAAGCAAAGAAAGAGTAATATTTTTCTACTATTATATTTTAATCCTGTCACGATGTTTTCCTGACAGGATTTCTTATTTTTACAAAAACACAAAAATCATGAATTCTAGACAAAACCAACTTCAAGCTTTCGATCGATTGTTAACTATTATGGACGATTTACGAGAAAAATGCCCTTGGGATAAGAAGCAAACTCTGCAAAGTTTACGTCATTTGACCATTGAAGAAACCTATGAGCTAGGCGACGCCATTTTGGATAATGATTTGAATGAAGTTAAAAAAGAGTTAGGAGATATTTTATTACATATTGTTTTTTATGCTAAAATAGGAAGCGAAACCAATGATTTTGATATTGCCGATGTTTGTAATGAAATTTGTGAAAAACTGATTCATCGTCATCCGCATATTTATAGTGATGTGGTGGTTAAAGATGAGGAAGAAGTCAAACAAAATTGGGAAAAATTAAAGCTCAAAGAAGGAAAAAAATCCGTTCTTGAAGGTGTTCCGAAAAGTCTGCCTGCATTGGTCAAAGCCAGTAGAATACAAGATAAGGTAAAAGGTGTAGGTTTCGATTGGGAAGAACCACACCAAGTTTGGGATAAAGTTCAGGAAGAATTAGAAGAACTTCAAGTGGAAGTTAAAGCTGGAAATCAGGAAAAAATGGAAGCCGAATTTGGCGATGTGTTATTTTCTATGATTAATTATGCACGGTTTTTGAACATAAATCCCGAAGATGCTTTGGAACGAACCAATAAAAAATTCATCAAAAGGTTTCAATATCTGGAAAGTAAAGCAGGCGAATTAGGCAAACCATTAATGGATATGACGCTTACTGAAATGGATGTTTTTTGGAACGAAGCGAAAAAAATGTAATTGAAAATCGAAGGTTTTCAATTATCAAATTTTGGAACGAAGCGAAAAAAATGTAATTGAAAATCGAAGGTTTTCAAATATCAAATTTTGGAACGAAGCGAAAAAATTGTAATCGAAAATCGAAGGTTTTCAAATATCAAATTTTGGAACGAAGCGAAAAAATGTAGTGCTATTTGTCATTTCGACCAAAGGGAGAAATCGCATTAGTTGCTCTCGTTATGTGATTTCTCCCTTTGGTCGAAATGACAAATACATGGTTTTATTCAACTAAAAACAAGGTTATTCTTTATTTTTTGTTAAGAGCTTTTAATCTGCAATTCTTTTGAGTTTGCCAAGATCTTTGATGACAATTTTCTTACCGACTAATTCTATAAATCCTAATTTATTGAAATCAGATAATAAACGAATGCAACTTTCGGTAGCTGTTCCGATCATTCCAGCTAATTCTTCACGTGAAAGCTGAATATGTAAGGATCCGTCTTCATTTGTTCCAAAAGTTTCATGAAGATAAACTAATGTTTCTGCTAATCTTTCTTTTACGGTTTTTTGCGACATTGAAACCATGTGATCATCAGATTCTTTCAAATCACCGCAAATAGTTTTCATCATATTCATCGAAAACTGATTGTTTTTGTCAAACATGCCCATGACTTCGCTTCTAGGAATAAAGCAAATTTCCATATCTTCAAGAGCTACAGCGCTCAAATTTGTAGGTTCATCACTAATCATCGAACGCTGACCAAGCAATTCTCCTGGTTTGACTAATTTTACAATTTGGTCTTTTCCGTTTGCGCTTAGTTTAGATAGTTTGCAAACGCCTCCTTTTACGCAGTAAATTCCATTAACAATTTCTCCTTCTTCAAAAATGTTTTCCCCTTTTTTGATAGTATAAGAAGTTTTGCATTCAGCAAGTTTCACTAATTCGTCTTTGTTAAGTGCTTTCAAAGAGCTAAATTCTCTAACGATGCATTGTTCACATTTACTCATAAAAATAGGGGTTAATTGTATTGATACAAATCTACAAAATTATATGATAAATATCATACTTTTAATTTGACCAGTTAGTACATTTGTTGCCGATAAAATTGAATAAATTTATGGATGGGCAAAACTGTTTCCATTGTGGGCTAGATATTGTTGATGAGGAAGAAATTATTTTTGACGAAAAGCAATTTTGTTGTAATGGTTGCAAAACTGTTTACGAAATTTTTAGTCTCAATGATTTGACTTGTTATTATGATTTCGAAAAATCTCCAGGAGCAACTCCGCTTGATATTCTTGGTAAATATGATTTTTTGGATAATGAAAGTATTGTCTCAAAACTTTTAGATTTTCAAGAAGAATCAACTGCAATTGTTTCGCTTAATATTCCTCATATTCACTGTAGTTCTTGTATTTGGATTCTCGAAAATCTGCAACGTCTCGAAAAAGGAATAAGCAGTTCACAAGTAAATTTTCCCGAAAAAACAGTCCGAATCACTTATAATCCTGAAAAAATTTCACTCAAATCTATAGCACATTTATTGAGTTCAATTGGTTACGAACCTTATATTAGTTTAGAAAATTACGAAACAGGAAAAAATAATGTTGACCGAAGTTTAACCTATAAATTAGGTGTTGCATTTTTCTGTTTCGGGAATATTATGCTGCTTTCGTTTCCTGAATATTTCGAAGTAAAAGAGTTTTGGTTAGATCAATATCGTGGTTTTTTTCGTTGGCTAATTTTTGTTTTATCGCTTCCAAGTTTCTTTTATTCGGCAAGTGGTTATTATGTTTCGGCATATAAAAGCATTCGTTCTAAAATGTTAAACATTGATATTCCCATTGCTTTAGGAATTATTGTGATGTTCGTAAGAAGCTCTTTTGATATATTTATGGACTATGGTTCTGGTTTTTTCGATAGCCTTACGGGATTAATTTTCTTTATGCTTTTGGGGAAAATGTTCCAAATAAAAACCTATAGTTTCTTGAGTTTCGAAAGGGATTTTAAATCTTATTTCCCAATTGCAATTACTAAAATAAACACGGACACTTCCGAAGAAATTGTTCCTATATATGATGTTCAAAAAGGCGATCGATTACTAATTAGAAATCAAGAATTAATTCCTGTTGATGGGATTTTAATTTCCGAAAAAGCCGAAATTGATTATAGTTTCGTCACCGGAGAAGCTATTCCGATTACCAAAAAATCAGGAGATAAAGTTTTTGCAGGCGGAAAACAAATTGGAAAAGTCATCGAAATGGAAGTCTTACATTCGGTTTCTCAAAGTTATTTGACACAATTGTGGAGCAATGATGTTTTTCAGAAAAATGTAGAACAAAAACACAAAACCATTACGGATCGAATTAGTCGTTATTTCACGCCAATACTTTTATTAATTGCTTTTTCAGGATTTGGCTATTGGGTTTTTATTAATGCAAACACCGCTTTTAATGTGTTTACCGCCGTGCTTATTGTAGCTTGTCCTTGTGCATTGGCATTGACTGCGCCATTTACTTTCGGAAATATTTTAAGGATTTTAGGTAAAGATAAATTCTATCTCAAAAACGCTTTGGTTATCGAACAATTGGCCAAAGTAGATACCATAGTTTTTGATAAAACAGGAACAATTACAACGAATAAAAAATCAAATATTTTATATGAAGGAAATTCACTTTCGGCAGAAAATTTAGTATTAATTAAAAATGTACTTCGTGCATCGAATCATCCGTTAAGTAGAATGTTATATGATTTTTTGCCTGAAACCAAAAAAATTAAAATAGATCATTTTGAAGAAATCACAGGGAAAGGAATTCTTGCTGAAATTGATGAAAATATAATTCGAATTGGGTCTTATGATTTTATTGCTCAAAACGCCACTTTACCAATTTCGGCTCCATCTCCTTTGGAGAGGGTTGGGGAGAGGACTTCAGTTCATATTACGATTAATGCTATTTATTACGGAAAATACATTTTTAATAATCAATATAGAGAGGGATTGGGAGAGCTTTTCAAGAAATTGAGTGCTAATTACCAAATCAAGGTTTTGTCTGGTGATAATGAAGGGGAACGCGACACTTTAGAAAGTATTTTGCCTTTAGGAACGGAATTAATTTTTAACCAAAAGCCAGAGCAAAAACTAGAATTTATTAAAAAATTACAATTAGAAGGAAAAAACGTCATGATGGTTGGTGATGGTTTAAACGATGCAGGTGCTTTGGCTCAAAGTAATATTGGAATTTCAATTTCGGAAAATGTCAATGTTTTTTCGCCAGCTTGCGATGCAATTTTAGATGCGGGAGAGTTCAAAAGATTAGATTATTTTTTGAAATTATCTAAAAAAGCGATTACAACTATAAAAATGAGCTTCACTTTATCATTATTATATAATGTTGTAGGCTTGTCATTTGCCATAACAGGAAACCTTTTGCCATTGGTCGCTGCGATCATAATGCCTTTAAGCACAGTTACAATTGTTAGTTTT
This sequence comes from Flavobacteriaceae bacterium, assembly GCA_947373225.1. Taxonomy (GTDB): domain Bacteria; phylum Bacteroidota; class Bacteroidia; order Flavobacteriales; family Flavobacteriaceae; genus Flavobacterium. The sequence goes on from CANBWX010000052.1 coordinate 8,618, forward strand.
GTAACGGTTATGAGTAGCTTTTATTCTAAAAAATTAAAGTAATAAATTCATATTTTAGATAATATTTTTTCATAATTTTAACAAAATGAAGTAAATATGACATTTGTCATATTTTATAGAAAATGACTAAAGTATTTTTGTAAACTTAACTTTAAAGTATGAGTGTTATTTATTTACTAATATCAATAAGTATTCTGGTCGCTATTGTGTTTTTTATTGCTTTTATAAGAGCAGTAAAAACGGGTCAATATGACGACGATTACACTCCATCAGTCAGAATGCTTTTTGACGATGAATTAATAAAAGAAAATCCAAAATCAGTACAAATAACCAAAGAAAAACAAATTTAATTATGGAGATGCAACAATTTTATTATGACAACAAAATTGTAAGGAATTTCATTTACGCTACCATCGTTTTTGGTGTAGTGGGAATGTCTGTAGGGCTATTAGAAGCCTTCTTTTATCTTTATCCAAATATGACCGACGGAATTTCGTGGTTGAGTTATGGAAGATTAAGACCTTTACATACCAATGCAGTGATTTTTGCCTTTGTAGGTAATGCCATGTTTGCTGGGGTTTATTATTCGCTACAACGATTATTGAAAGCTAGAATGTTTAGCGATTTTTTGAGTAACCTGAATTTTTGGGGTTGGCAGTTAATTATTGTTGCCGCTGCAATTTCGTTGCCTTTAGGATATACAACTTCAAAAGAATATGCTGAATTAGAATGGCCTATAGATATTGCTATTGCCTTGATTTGGGTAGCATTTGGTATCAATATGATTGGTACTATTATTAAAAGAAGAGAGCGCCATTTATATGTTGCGATTTGGTTTTACATTGCTACTTTCGTAACGGTAGCCGTTTTGCATATTTTCAATAGCTTGGAATTGCCTGTAAGTGCAATGAAAAGTTATTCTGTATATGCAGGAGTTCAAGATGCTTTGGTTCAATGGTGGTATGGTCATAATGCAGTTGCCTTTTTCTTGACAACTCCATTTTTAGGAATGATGTATTATTATGTTCCAAAAGTGGCTAATCGTCCCGTTTATTCGTATCGATTGTCAATTGTTCACTTTTGGTCTTTAATTTTTATTTATATCTGGGCTGGTCCTCACCATTTATTATATTCTGCTTTGCCTAACTGGGCTCAGAATCTTGGAGTTGCATTCTCAATAATGTTGATTGCTCCATCTTGGGGAGGAATGATAAACGGACTTTTAACCTTACGTGGAGTTTGGGATAAAGTACGTGTTGAACCAGTATTGAAATTCTTCGTTGTGGCGATTACGGGTTATGGAATGGCAACTTTTGAAGGGCCAATGTTATCTCTTAAAAGTGTAAATGCTATTGCGCATTACACGGATTGGATTATCGCTCACGTTCACGTAGGTGCATTAGCATGGAACGGATTTATGTCATTTGGAATCATTTATTGGTTGATACCAAGAATGGCAAAAACTAAATTATATTCTGTTAAATTAGCTAATTTCCACTTTTGGATAGGAACATTAGGTATTATATTTTATACGCTTCCAATGTACGTGGCAGGATTTACTCAAGCTTCAATGTGGAAACAATTCAACCCTGATGGAACTTTGACTTATGGTAATTTTCTTGAAACCGTAACTCAAATCATGCCAATGTATTGGATGAGAGCTTTTGGTGGCGTTCTTTATCTTACAGGTATGTTTGTATTAGTTTATAATATTATTCAAACTGTTAGAGCTGGGTCACCTATCGAAGATGAATTAGCCGAAGCTCCTGCTTTAGCAAAAATTAGTGCTGGAAGAATAAAAGGAGAAAAATACCATGCTTGGTTAGAAAGAAAACCTATTCAACTTACCATTTTTGCTTTAATTGCTATACTAATTGGTGGTGTTATTCAAATTGTACCAACAATTATGATAAAATCAAATATTCCAACTATTGCAAGTGTAAAACCCTATTCACCACTCGAATTACAAGGTCGTGATTTATACATTCGTGAAGGATGTGTGGGTTGTCACTCTCAGTCCGTTCGTCCTTTCCGTAGTGAGGTAGAACGTTATGGTCCTCAATCAAAAGCTGGAGAATTTGTTTATGATCACCCATTCCTTTGGGGGTCAAAACGTACCGGTCCAGATTTGTTAAGAGTTGGTGGGAAATACAATGATAACTGGCATTTCAATCACTTCTGGAGTCCACAAAGTATTTCTGCAGGTTCTATTATGCCTGCTTATAAATGGTTATTTGATAATGAACCAATGGATATTTCATTGACCGAAAAGAAAATGAAAGCCATGCAAACCCTTGGTGTTCCTTATACTGACGAACAAATTGCTAATGGAAATAAAGATTTAAGAGCTCAAGCAATTAAAATTGAAGAAAGCCTTAAAAATGATCCTGACTTTGTAAAAAGTTATGATAATAGCAAGAAAAAAGCACTAGCTAAAGGAGAAAAATTTGTTCCAATGAACGAAAGAGAAATTGTAGCTCTTATTGCTTATATTCAACGTTTAGGAACTGATATTAAAGTAAAAGATAACAGTAAAAAATAAGACTTATGTTCGAACAAATAAAACATAATCTAGAAACTATCGAAGGAATCGAGACTTATCCTATCACAGCTTTATTGATTTTCTTTACCTTTTTTGTGGGGCTTGGCTTATGGGCTTTTCTATACAAGAAAGAGAAAATGGATGAAATGAGTCAAATTCCATTGAACGATGAATAAATTATTAATTATTTAATCATTGTATAAAACAAATAATAAATTTTTTCCAATCTCGACACTCTCTTCTTGGAGAAGGTCGGTAAAAGGAAACTAAAAAAATATAAAAATGAAAAAATTAATCCCAGCATATATAAGAGTTCTTGTTATTTTCTTTGCTGTTTTTGGTGCAATGGAATATTTTATTGACTCCGGAAACCAACCGGCTTTTATTAAATACCCAATGGTTTCACTCTTTTTATTCGTATTTCTTTTCCTTTTAATTGCGATAGAAATCACCGTAAATGCAGTAGATACTATTACTTATCAATTGCTTACCGATGAGCAAAAAGCAAAACTAGGCGAAACTAATGCAATTAGTTACAAAGAAAGTCAATGGTTTAAAAACCTGATGAAAGCTTTAACAAAATCGGAACCAATCGAAAATGAAGGTCAGTTATTGTTAGATCATGATTATGATGGTATCAAGGAATTAGATAACAATTTACCACCATGGTGGGTTTATTTATTCTATGCTTGTATCGTTTTTGCGGTTGTTTATTTAGTTCGATTTGAAGTTATGGGCGGAGATAATCAAGAAATGGAATTGAAAAAAGAAATGGCTCAAGCCAAAGTTGAAGTGGCAGAATATATGAAAAATGCTCCTGATTTAATGGATGAAAAAACAGTTACTTTATTGACAAGTCCAGCTGATTTAGCAGCAGGTAAAGCAATTTTTATGACTAATTGTGTTGCTTGTCACAGAGCCGATGCTGGTGGTCAAATTGGGCCAAACTTAACGGATGATCATTGGATTTTAGGTGGTGGAATCAAAAATGTTTTTCACACAATTACAAATGGTGGTCGTGATGGAAAAGGTATGATTGCCTGGTCTAAAAATGGTTTGAAACCAAAAGATATTCAGCATGTTGCCAGTTATGTTTTGTCATTACACGGAAGTAATCCTGTAAACCCTAAAGCACCAGATGGTGATATTTGGGTTGATCCAAGCGCAGCTAAAACACCAGCAACTCCAGATGCAAAAAAGGATGTTGCACCTGTAAAAAAATAATAAACGATAACAATAAAGATAGCAGATCCTGAATTATTTCAGGATTTGTTTTTTTGTATAATCATTTAGAAATGTAATTTAAATTGGATAGAATAGCTATTTGTTTAAAGGAAATGATTGTGTATTATCTAGTTTATATAAAAATCAAATCTTTTTAAAGGAATGTAACATAAGTTTCAAAGCAAATGAATTCAAAGCTTTAATTTTATACTTATAAATTTAAAAATTTTAATAATGTCAAAAATACCAGACGAAGCCTTTAGAGATACAATTGGGACAATTGATGAAGCAGGAAATAGGAAATTTGTATTTCCCAAAAAACCATCAGGTAAGTTTTATGATTATAGAAAATGGGTGAGCTATTTTTTGTTGCTTATCCTAATTGCAAATCCATTTATTAAGATTAATGGCAATCAGTTTATGATGTTCAACGTTTTAGAACGTCGATTTAATATTTTTGGGTTCCCTTTTTGGCCACAAGATTTTTATCTTTTTGTGCTTATTATGATTGTTGGCGTAGTTTTCGTCATTCTATTTACAGTAATTTTTGGTCGTATTTTTTGTGGATGGATTTGTCCACAAACCATATTTCTCGAATTAGTTTTCAGAAGAATAGAATATTGGATTGAAGGCGATCGCGGTGCCCAAATTCGATTGGCAAAACAGGAATGGAACACTGAAAAAATTGGAAAAAAAGCCTTGAAATGGACTGTTTTCTTATTGATTTCATTTTTTATAGCCAATGTATTTCTTGCCTATCTTATTAGTAGTGACGAATTATTGAAAATGGTTGAAGAAGGGCCAGGAAATCACGTAAGTACTTTAATATCACTGTCAATTTTTACCGGAGTTTTCTATTTTATTTTTACTTGGTTTAGAGAGCAAGTATGTATTATTGCTTGTCCTTACGGAAGATTACAAGGTGTTTTATTAGATAATAAATCGATAAATGTAGCTTATGATTTTGTTCGAGGTGAAAAACAATCAGGTAGAGCTAAATTTAATAAACAAGAAGATAGAGAATCTACAGGAAAAGGAGATTGTATCGACTGTAAACAATGTGTGCATGTTTGCCCAACAGGTATTGATATTCGTAACGGAACTCAACTAGAATGTATTAATTGTACTGCTTGTATTGACGAATGTGATACAATTATGGAAGGTGTTGGTTTACCAAAAGGACTTATTCGTTATGCTTCTGAAGATGAAATTGAGAAAAATTCAAAATTCAAATTCACAGCAAGAATGAAAGGCTATAGTGCCGTATTATTTATTCTTGTTGGAATTCTTATTGGCTTGTTATTTTTACGTACAGAAGTCGAAGCTACTTTTTTGAGGTTACCAGGACAATTGTTTCAACACAAAGGGGATAAAATTAGTAATATTTATACTTTTAAAATAATCAATAAAACCAACAATAATTTTGATGATATTCACTTCAAATTGATTGGAATAAAAGGATCTTTAAAAGTTGTTGGTCAGCAAGATTTAAAAGTACCAAAACAAGGAATGAAAAGCGGAACTATATTTATAGAAATCAATCAGAATTTGTTAGATAATGACAAAACAAAACTTGAAATTGAAGTTTATGACGGTAACAAAAAAATTGAAACTAGTAAAACTAGTTTTTTAAGTCCGCGAAGTTTTGACTAACTTTAAAGCTTTAAATTTATAAAATAAATTATATGAAAATTAATTGGGGAACAGGAGTTGTAATTGCTTTTGCATTATTTATAACTTTCATTTTGTATTTTGTACTCAAAGTTCAATTGAATTCTAAATATGATAATGAATTAGTGGTTAGTGAATATTATAAACATGATGCTCTTTTTGGGGCTGAAATGACAAGAATTCAAAATGCCCAAGATTTAGTTAAAAAGCCATTAATTACAAATGCTTCAGATGGAATTACAATTGTTTTTCCTGATACTTTTATTCCAAAAGACATCAAAGGGAAGGTTTCTCTTTATAGATCTTCAAGCGAAAAGCTTGATTTTTCTGTGCCAATTTCACTTTCAAATTCTTCCTTGCTTATTCCTAAAGATAAGTTAGTTGGTGGTCGCTGGGAAATTAATATGGAGTGGCAATATCAAGGAAAACAATATCTTACAAAAGAAACTATTTATATTAAGTAGTATAAAGAGAAAAGCTATAAATCTTAAATGAGTTTATAGCTTTCTTTTTTCAAACTTTATTTATGTTATACACTGCATTCATTTTCGGTTTAATTAGTAGCTTTCACTGCGTAGGAATGTGTGGGCCTATTGCTATGATGTTGCCTGTAGATAGAAATAATGCCGCAAAGAAAACAACTCAAATTATCACCTATCATTTAGGGCGATTATTGGCTTATGCTACTATTGGATTGATTTTCGGATTGGTTGGTAGAGGATTATTTCTAGCAGGATTTCAGCAAAAACTATCTATATTTATTGGTGTTGCAATGATTGTTGTTATTTTAATACCAGAAAAAATATTCGCTAAATATAATTTTTCAAAACCTGCGTTCCGATTGATTTCTAAAATCAAAGCTACTTTAGGAAGTCAGTTCAAAAACAAAAGCTATAAATCCATATTTACAATTGGTTTGCTTAACGGATTTTTGCCATGCGGAATGGTTTACGTTGCACTTTTTGGTGCTATTGCCATGCAAAACGAAGCTTTCGGCGTGTTATACATGATTTTGTTTGGGCTGGGAACGGTTCCACTAATGAGTAGCGTCGTTTATCTTAATTCAATTTTGACTGTTCATGTTCGAAATAAAATTCAGAAAGTCATTCCTTACATTGGTATAATAATGGGAATCTTATTTATTTTAAGAGGATTAGGCTTGGGAATTCCTTATGTTTCTCCTTCAAATATGAGTCTATTTGTTCAGCCTACTCCTAATTGTCATTAAATCGTCATCGAAAACAATTTTGTTTCGGGTGCTTTTCTTTTCAATCTCAAATCAAACGCCATACAAATGTTACGTACAAATGGTTTTCCTGCATTTGTAACTTCAATACTATCGTTTTTAAGAATTACCAATCCATCTTTTTCCATTTCTTTCAATTGGATTAAAACTTCCGGAATTTCTTTAAAATAACTCGATTTGTCTTTCCAAGAAGTTTCAAATTGGCACATTAAATTCAATATGTGTTTTCTAATGATAAGATCTTCTTCGGTTAATAAATGTCCTCTGAAAATAGGCAATTTATCCGATTCTAATATTTTATAATATTCTTCTAATTCTTTTACATTTTGAGCAAAACTATACCAGCTGTCACTTATTGAAGAAACACCTAAACCAATCATTAGTTGGGTTTTAGAGGAGCTGTAGCCCATGAAATTACGATGTAATTTTTTGTTCTCGAAAGATTCAAATAAGCTGTCCGATTTTAATGCAAAATGATCCATTCCTATTTCATAATACTCATTTTCGAATAATAAGTCTTTTCCAACTTCGTATAACATTCGTTTTACTTCGTCTTTCGGAATATCTTCATCATTGAAACCACGTTGACCATTTCCTTTTATCCACGGCACATGTGCGTAGCTATAAAACGCCAAACGATCGGGTTGTAACGAATTTGTTTTTTCGATAGTATCAATAACATCATCAACTTCTTGAAAGGGAAGTCCAAAAATAATATCGTGACCTATCGAAGTGTAACCAATTTCTTTTGCCCAAAAAGTCACTTTTGCCACATTGTGAAAAGGTTGTTCTCTATGAATCGCCTTTTGAACTTTTGTCGAATAATCTTGAACGCCAAAACTAACTCTTCGAAAACCTAAATCATATAGTTTTTGTAAATGTGCGCGGGTTGTATTATTGGGGTGACCTTCAAAACTGAATTCGTAATCTTTTGCTTTTTCGGCATAACAGAAAATACCATTTATTAAATCTTCTAAATTTTTTGTAGAGAAAAATGTAGGTGTTCCTCCTCCTAAATGTATTTCTTTTATGATGGGTTTTTCTTCAAGAATATTGCAATAAATAGCCCATTCCTTTAAAACGGCTTCTATATAAGGGTTTTCTACTTCGTGATTTTTTGTAATTCGTTTGTTGCAACCGCAAAAAGTGCACATACTTTCACAAAAAGGAAGGTGAATATAAAGGCTTAATCCTTCGGCAGAATTACTTTCTACGAATGATCTTTTCAAAGTGTCTATCCAATTTTGATATATAAAATCGACCTCGTCCCAATACGGAACAGTTGGATAACTTGTATATCTTGGTCCGGGAACATTATATTTTTGAAGAATAGAATTTTTCATAAGAGGCCATTTTCAGTATTCAAAAATAGTACCACATTCTCGATATTAAAATGATAATTATCATATTCTTTTTGTAAAACATGAAAAAACCTCATTTTTTAAATTAAAATGAGGTTTAATATATTGAATATCAATAATTTGTAATACTTATGCTTGATTTAAGTTTCTAATCTGTTTTAGTTTATCTTTCAAAAGTTCCATTTCTTCTCTGTGTTTTTCAATGTTTTTACGCACTTCTAAAACTATAGAATTTTCCTTTTTAGCATTTCTTGTATTAGTAAAAAACTGAATATTATTTTCTAATTGAAAAATTTCATTCTTAATTTCATCAATTTTTCGCATCAAGAAAATCTTTTCGTTTTCTAATTTTCTAGACTCATTATTTTCAGATAAATTATCGATTCTATTCGCAAAACGCATCATTTCACTATCTTTTTTGCTCAAACTCAATTTTTCGAACAAAGCATCCAGCACTTTATTAAACTTGCCTTCAATGTGTCTTCTAGGAAAAGGAACTCTTCCAAAGTTTTTCCAAGTTTCAATATGTAATTTTATAGAATCCAAGTCGGTTTTGTGTTCTCCAACAAGTTGAAACTCTCTCAAGGTTTCTAAATAGGCTTTTTTCTTGTCAAAAGCTTCTATTTCTTCGCCATTTTCTTCATTCTTTTGCTCTTTTAATTTATCAAAATAATGATTGCAAGCTTCTTTGAATTCCGCCCAGATTTTATCTGAATATTTTCTAGGAACATGACCTATTTGTTTCCACTCTTCTTGAATTTGCTTCATGATAGGAGTAGTCACAGAAAAATCGACACTTGCTTGTAATTCTTTGGCTTTGGCAACAAGAGCCGTTTTTTTGTTTAAATTATTGTTTTGGTCTTTTTTAATGTCTTTATAAAAGGAATTTTTAAAAGAATTAAAGTTTCTCACAGCAGTTTTAAAACTAGCCCAAGTTTCTTCATTAACCTCTGTTGGAACTTTTCCAGCAGAGAAAAAAGCAGTTCTCAAAGCTTCTACTTTTTCTATTTGACCCAACCATTGCGAATGAGCATTTACTTTTTCGGTTGCTAGAACTTCAATTTTAGCAATAATTTCCTTTTTCTTTTCTAGATTTTCAAGTTCTGTTCCTCTTAAGTTTTCAAACAAAACTTCGCGTTTGTCGTGCATTTGTTTGGTAAGATCGCTAAATTTATTCCATATTTCATCCCGAAATTCTCTAGAAACGGGACCAATATCTTCTTTCCAAATTTTATGTAAATCCTGTAATTCGCGGAACGCTTTGTTTACATCTTCTTCATGAACCAATTCTTCAACACGAGCCACAATTTTTTGTTTTTGCTCTAAATTGTGTTTAAAATCAAGATCGCGCGCTTCTCTGTCTAGGTGCAAATAATCATAGAAATTCTCTACGTGAAAATGATAATTATTCCAAACATGGTTGTATTTATCTTTCGGAATCGGACCAGCATTTTTCCATCGTTCCCTTAATTCATTGAATTGTTTCAAGGTGTCTTTGATGTTTTCCTGCGGATTGATAAGTTCTTTTAATTCCTCAACAATCGCCAATCTGTTTTCTAAGTTTGTTTTCAAATTTGTTTGCAAACTTTTGAAATGCGTATTTTTATTATCTCTAAACAAAGAGTAATATTGGTCAAATTGTGTTTTTAATGGAGAATGGTATTGAAATTCTTCATTTGTATCTGTGTTTTCGGCAATAAATTCCTCTTTTTTCTCTTCTAAAAGATGGTAATATTTGGCCAAAAATGATTTTTTAATTTCTTCGACATGATCCTTTATAGACATCACTTTTTCGTTGGTAACCAAATTTTTCAATTCGTCAACAAGGGCTTCTAGTGATAAAGTATCATAATCAAGCATCGGAATATCGTGACGCTCTTTCAGCGTTTCGTCTTCGCTTTCCTCCGCATTCGTATCAGCAATAGCGTCGATAATTGTGTTAGTTTCCGTCAGTTCTCCATCCAGCGAAGGAGCAACGGCATCAACAGTTTCGGACTCCGTTTCAGCAATTGCTGTTTCTTCCAATACTTCTGTATCAGGTTGAATCGCTTCAATCGAATCGATTCCTAAATTTCCATCTGCGTTAAGCAGGTTATCAGTCTGATCTTCTAACATTTTTTCAATGTTTAAGGGTTGAATTTTTTTTCGAATGCGAAAGATACTAAAGGTCTATGAAATTTCAAAGTAAAACCTTTATTTATAGTCGTTTTAAGGTTTAGATTTTTCAGGAGCTATTCCTGCTCTCCGCTATATCTCTTGTGGCGAACACCGCCACAAGAGGATGCCGCTTCTATCAGGGCTAGGATTTAGATTAATAATCTCGTTTTATTTTTCAGAACAAGAATTTGAGGAATTGTGCGAATCATTTATAGTTTTTCGATAATCGTTTTAGAGGAATATAAATCCTC
>CANBWX010000053.1 GCA_947373225.1 Flavobacteriaceae bacterium
GGGGGAACAGATTTGGTAACTTATAGAGCTTCTATGGGTTTTACAGATATGAAAGGTTTGTTGATTGGGGATTCATTTCAAAGAACGACGCTTTCGGCTAACTTAATTGGAAAGTTTTTTGACAATCATTTGCGTATGGAGTTTAATAACAAAACTTCGATGATGGAGAATAATTATAGTAATCAAGGAGCTATCGGAGCTGCTGTTACTCATGATCCTACTCAAGCAATTTATAATGCAGATGGTACTTATCATCAATGGAGTTATGCAACTGCGCCATTAGCTGGAGCTAACCCTGTTTCGTTATTGAATCAATTTGTAAATAAAGGTGCTTCTACTAGAAGTATTGGAAATTTACAAACAGAATATAAACTTCACTTTTTTCCTGATTTGAAATTAGTTGCGAATGTAGGTTATGATTATCAATCGGGAAGAAGTTTTGGTAATACTTCATTGGATTATTACAACACCTCAACCGCAGGAAATTCTTACAATAAAACAGAAGATAAAAAGAATGTATTGATGGACTTGTTTTTTAATTACAAAAAAGATTTATCAATTATAAAAGGTTCTGTTGAATTTACGGGTGGTTATAACTATCAAAATTTTGATAGAACATATGACAATAGATCCACAACCTATTCTACAGGTATTACAGTAGCAGATGTATCTACACCAGAAATTGTAAATCTTCAATCATTTTTTGGTAGAGGAATTTTTAATATTGCTGATAAATATATTATAACAGCTACTTTGCGTAGAGATGGTACTTCAAGATTTGCCCCACAATACAAATGGTCTAATTTTCCTTCTGTAGGATTAGCTTGGAAAATTAAGGATGAAAGTTTTGTTAAAAATGTTGAAAGTGTTTCTAACCTTAAACTGCGTTTAGGTTGGGGTGTTACTGGTCAACAAAATGTGACAACTTATCCTTCGATTCCTCTTTATTTGAATTCAAATGCTGCGGCTCAATATCAATTAGGGAATACCTTTTATACAACTGTTAGACCGCAACCATATAATTCAAACTTGAAATGGGAGCAGACTACAACTACAAATGCAGGTCTTGATTTAGGTTTTTTCAATAATAGATTAAATGCTACTATTGATGTCTATGAAAAACGTACCAAAGATTTACTTGCTTATATTCCTAATCCTTCGTTTTTTGGATTTTCGAATTTTGACAATTACAACGTTGGAAGTATGAAAAATCAAGGGATAGAAATTGCTGGTGAAGTTGTACCAGTTAAAACCGATCAATTGACTTGGTCTATTGGAGGGAATGTTACGCTGCAAAATTCTAAAATTACTTCATTGATTCCAGGAGCAAGTAATTTAGGTTTGCCATCAGGAGATAATATCAATGGTGGTGTGGGTAATCAAATTCTTGAAAATCAAGTAGGATACGCTCCAAATTCATTTTTTGTTTACGAACAAGCTTATGACCCTAATGGAAAACCAATAAATGGAGTATACATTGACAGAAATGGCGATGGAAAAATTGATAACAATGATAGATATATTTACCATAAACCTGCTGCAGATATTTTTTACGGAATGTTTACCAATGTAGCTTACAAAAACTGGGATATGTCAATGTCTTGGAGAGGTAGCTGGAATAATTATGTATACAACAACGTAGATTCAGCTTTAGCATGGAGCGGTCAAGTTTTAATAAGAAATACGGATTTGGCAAATGGGGTTTCTAATTTGTTAACTACTAATTTCACAACTGCAACAACTCAAAGATATTTATCAGATTATTATATTCAAAAAGCAAACTTTATCAAGTTAGATAATGTTACTATTGGCTATACATTCAAAAAAGTATTGGATAATAAAGTGGATGCAAAATTAACTTTAGGAGGGCAAAATCTTCTTATACTATCTCCTTATAAAGGAATTGATCCAGAAATTGGAAATGGTTTAGATAAAAACATCTATCCAAGACCAAGAATGTACACATTAGGATTAAATGTAAATTTTTAAAAAAGCATTATGAAAAGAGTTATAACAAAATTATTAAGTGTAGCAACTTTGCTTACTGTGATAGTATTTACTTCATGTACCAATGAACTCAATACGACTCCACCAAGTGGAAGTTCTCAAGATGCAGAGGCACTTTTTAGCAACCCAGCATCGTATAAACAATTTTTAGCAAAATTGTATGCTGGTTTGGCAACAACAGGACAACAAGGGCCTGCTGGAAGTGCTGATATATCAGGAATTGACGAAGGATTTAGTCAATATATTAGAGGTTATTGGAACGCACAGGAGTTATCTACTGACGAAGCCGTTATGGGATGGAATGATGGAACAATTAAAGATTTTCATGGTCAAACATGGTCTTCTTCAGATGGTTTCCTTTATGCTACTTACTCAAGATTGGCATTTCAAATTACAAATTGTAACGAATTTTTAAGACAAACTACAGATGCTAAATTAGCAGCAAGAAATGTTACAGGAACTTTATTGACAGACATTAAAACTTATAGAGCAGAAGCCCGTTTTTTAAGAGCTTTAAGCTATTGGCACCTAATTGATATGTTTGGTGGTGGTTCTTTGGAAACAGAAGATTCTCCAATAACGTATCATTTGCCTGCTTATGCTACAAGAACACAATTGTTTGATTTTGTAGATAAAGAGTTGACAGATATGGTAGCAGATTTGAAAGATTCTAATACAAACGAGCAATACAGAGTTGATAAAGCAGCTGCTTGGATGCTAAGAGCAAAATTATTGATGAATGCTAAAGTTTATGTAGGAACTGATAGAAGCGCCGATGCATTAACTGCGATTACTAATGTAATTACAAAGTCTACTTATACATTAAGTACTAAATACAAAAATTTATTTTTAGCAGATAACAATAAAAATGGTGCTCAAAATGAAATCATTTTTGCTGTTTCTTATGATGGTATTAATACACAAACATATGGTGGAACCACTTATTTGGTTCATGCCGCTGTAGGTGGAAGTATGAAAGCTTCTGATTTTGGAATTAATGGTGGCTGGGCTGGTATTAGAACAACATCATCATTTGTGGGTAAATTTACCGGAATGGATTCTGATTCAAGAAAGATGTTTTATACCGCAGGGCAAAACATAAACATTTTAGATATGGGTAGCTTTACAGATGGTTACGCTATTACAAAATGGAGTAACTTAACTTCTGCTGGAGTTCAAGGTTCTGATACTAGTGGTAATTTTGCTGATACTGATTTTCCAGTGTTCCGTTTAGCGGATGCTTATTTAATGTATGCTGAATGTGTTCTTAGAGGTGGTGGTGGTTCTGCTGCAACTGCTCTTGGTTATGTAAATGCAATTAGAGATAGAGCTTACGGTAATACTACTGGTAGAATCTCAAGTGGTGATTTAACACTTCAATTTATTCTTGATGAAAGAGGAAGAGAATTGTACTGGGAAGGACACAGAAGAACAGACCTTATTCGTTTTGGTCAGTTTACAGGAAGTACTTATATATGGCCTTGGAAAGGAAATGTAGCTAGTGGAGCTCCAACTCCAGGTTTCAGAGATGTTTTCCCAATACCTTCAAATGCAATCGGGGCAAATCAAAATTTATTGCAAAACCCAGGATACTAATATTAATTAAAAAAATTATCTAAAAATGAAAAATATAACAAGATTTTTAATTGCACTAATGGGGATTTTAGTAATCTCATGTACAACTAGTGATGTGCAAGACAGACCAGTAATAAAAGGAATTGATGCGCCAGTACTTACTGCGCCAAATAGTGGTAGTGCTTATGTATTATTGCCAGCTACAATGACTCAACAAGCAGAACGTTTTGTGTGGACTTCTGCAAATTATGGTGGTAACGTAGTAGTTACTTATACTTTACAAATTGATAAAGTAGGTGGAGATTTTAGTAAAGCCCAAGTAATTGGTGGTGCTAACAACGCTAATCAAGCTTCAGTTTCACAACAAGCATTAAATGTTGCATGTTTAGCTCTTGGAGCAACTCCTTATGCTCCTGCAAATTTTATTGTAAGAGTTGAGTCTTCAGCAACAGGTTATGCAGTAATGGATTCGGCAGCAGTGCCTATTGCCATTACTCCTTATACAACAGCTACTCCACATTTATGGTTGCCAGGTAGTTATCAAAGTACATCTGGTTATGGATCAGATTGGTCTCAAGCATCAGCTCCTCAAATGGCATCTACAGGTTACGGAAATGCTGATTTTGAAGGGTATATGAATGTTGCTTCTAATCAAGTAGCTCCAAATAATGGCTTCAAATTTTCAACTCAAGCAGATTGGAATGGAACAAATTTTGGAGATGATGGTTCTTTTTCAGGTGCTTTAAGTTCAACTGGAGCTAATGTAGGTGTAAACGCTGGATATTATAAAGTAAACGCAAACACTACAACAAAAACGTATACCTTAACTAAAACAACTTGGGGTATCATTGGTAATGGAACTGCAGGAGGTTGGAGTACTGATACAGCTATGACTTATGATCCAGTTGCAAAAACTTGGTCTGTTATAGCTACTTTAACTACTCAAGCAGCTCCAAGCAACGGATTGAAATTTAGAGCTAATGGAGCTTGGGATATTAATTTAGGAGACACTGGTGCTAATGGTACTATGGAATATGGTGGTGATAATATTGGTACTACTGCAGGTACTTATTTAATCACTTTGAATCTATCAAGTCCAAGAAACTATACTTATAGTTTAGTTAAACAATAAGAGGGATATATTCCAAAAGTTGACAAAAGGGCTTCCTAGTAATAGGTAGCCCTTTGTTGACTTTTTATTTATAAAGTTTTTAATTAATAAACTTATGCAAATGAAAAAATTATTCTTAATGGTATTGATATGTTTTTTATCAATACACTCTTTTTCACAAGTTTCTTGGCAAGGAGGGGTAACACCAGATGCAACTTCTTTGGCCACGATTCTTTTTGATAAGTCAACAACGCCATTGTCTACTTATACGGGAGTTATTTATGCACACACAGGAGTAACTCTTGACGGAACTGCTTGGTCAAATACTATCGGTAATTGGAATGATAATGTTGTTCAGCCTCATTTGACTTTAGTTTCAGGAACGATATACAAACTAGATTTGACACCTACTATTCTTGCTTTTTACGGGAGTCCAACGGGATCAATTACTAAAATCAATATTGTTTTTAGGAGCGATACAGGAGCACTACAGTCAGCCGATTTGTCATTGAATATTGGTGCTTTTCAATCTTCCTTGCTAACCCCAGTAGAAAACAGTAATACAATTATTAGTTCGGGGCAAAATTTAGCTATTACGGCTAATAACACTAATGGTAATGCTAATTATACTCTTTTTGCAAACGGAGTGAGTATAAGTACAGTAACGGGTTCATCTTTTAGCTATACAGACTCTAACATAACAATCAACAAAAATTATGAATTGCAAATTACGCAAGGGAATACTACTTTTTCAAAGAAATTTTCGGTAATTGTAAATGGAGGAACAGTTTCGGCAGCAATGCCTACAGGTCTTGAAGACGGAATCAATTATAATTCAGGAGATACAACAAAGGCAACATTGGTTTTAACCGCGCCAGGAAAAGATTTTGTATATGTTGCGGGGAGTTTTAATAATTATATTCCAGGAACTAGTTATTTAATGAAAAAAGATCCTACTTCGGGGAAATTTTGGTTAGAGCTAACAGGTTTGGTTTCGGGAGCAATAAATACCTATCAATATTGGGTTGTTGCTTTAGCTCCAATTGCCAATTCGCAAGCAGTGGTTAAAGTGGCAGATCCTTATTCTACTTTAGTTCTTTCGCCTTATGATGACTCAAGTATTCCGGCAGCAAATTACCCTAATATACCTGTTTATCCAGCAGGACAACAATTTGAAGTTACTGTTTTGCAAACGGGTCAAACACCTTACAGTTGGAGTAGCGCTACAACTGGTTTTGTTAAACCAAGCAAAGATAATTTAGTGGTTTATGAGGTTTTAATCCGTGATTTTGATGCTAGTAGAACTTTTCAATCTTTAATCAATAAAATCAGTTATTTTAAAAAATTGAATATCAATGCTATTGAATTGATGCCTGTTATGGAATTTGAAGGAAATGAAGGTTGGGGTTACAATCCCTCTTTTCACATGGCTTTAGATAAATTTTATGGTACAAAAGCAAAAATGCAAGAGTTTGTTGATTTATGTCACCAAAACGGAATTGCGGTAATACTTGATGTTGCATTGAATCATGCTTTTGGTAGAAACCCAATGGTGAGAATGTGGCAAGTTGATCCTTCTAATTCTGGATATGGAGCACCAGCAACTGATAATCCTTATTTTAATACTGTTGCAAAACATGCTTATAGCGTGGGGAACGATTTTAATCACGCATCGACTTACACGAATTATTATGTAAAGAGAGTCATCAAACAATGGATTACGGAATTCAAGATCGATGGATTTCGTTGGGATTTAACCAAAGGATTTACTCAAAATTGTAGTGCTTCAGATGGAGCTTGTACTGATACCTATCAACAAGATAGAGTTGATATTTTAAAGGCATATGCAGATTATTCTTGGTCATTAGACCCAGCACATTATGTAATTTTTGAACACCTAGGTTCAGATACTGAAGAACAACAATGGGCAAATTATAGACTTAATGAATCACCAAGTAAAGGGGTAATGATGTGGGGAGAATTAACCTATCCGTATACCCAATTAATCGAGGGGTATTCTGCTGGAGCTGATATATCAAGAATGGGTGCTGATGCGCATGGTTTTTCAGCAAAAAGACTAATGGGGTATCCAGAAAGTCATGATAAAGAACGATTGATGTATTCTGCTATGACTTTTGGACAAGGACAAGGAACTAGTCCTGTACTAGGGAATTTGAACAATTCATTATTTAGAATGTCTGCTATTGGTGCTACTTCTATTTTGGTTCCTGGTCCAAAAATGATATATGGTTTTGCTGATTTAGGAATGAATCTTTCTATTTTTACTTGTACAGATGGAACCGTAAACACTGATTATGACACTATAACAGGTGATTGTAAATTATCAACAAAACCACAACCACAATGGACAAATAATTGGTTAACTACATTTGAAAGATTACAGATTTACAACAATTGGTCAAAAATGATTGACTTGAAAAAAAGCAATGTTGTTTTTAATGGCTCTTATGCTATAAGTCCAGATGTTAGTTTAATAAGACAAAGAGTTTTTGTTTATGATAATTCGTTGTCTTCTAATCAGTTGAAAAATGTTGTTATTTTGGCCAATTTTTCAGTAGCAGCACAAAATGTAATACCAAGTTTTCCTTACACAGGAACCTGGTACAATCTAATGGATAATACTCCTCTTGTGGTTACTGATATAAATGCAGTTATAACAATAGAATCAGGAGGATTTAGAATTTATGGTAATAAAACGGCAACTTTAGCTACTGCTAATTTTGACTTTCTTGATGAAATACATTTGTATCCTAATCCATCATCAACTTATTTTGTTATCAATACAGCTACATCAAAAGTTCAGTTGTATTCTATTACTGGGCAATTGGTAAAAAGTTTCAATCCAAATCAATCCACTAGTTATCAGTATGACGTGAGCGATTTGAAAAGTGGAATGTATTTTGTTGAAGCTATTAACGAAAACAATGAAGTTAAAGTGATGAAGTTTATTAAACAATAAACCACTTACTTAGTTCCAACAAAAAATGGCTGTCTTTTCGGACAGCCATTTTTATTTGAATTAATAGGGTTTTTATAATTTTCCTTCTTTAATTTCATCCACAATTTCTGGATTCAATAAAGTAGAAGTATCTCCAAAATTAGAGAAATCACCTTCGGCTATTTTACGAAGAATTCGACGCATAATTTTTCCTGAACGTGTTTTTGGCAAACCAGAAACAAATTGTATTTTATCCAATTTTGCAATAGGTCCGATGTGATCCGAAACATGTTGGTTTATCTCTTTAGTCAAGTTTTCTCTATCACGATATTCTCCAGATTCTTTTAAGATTACAAAACCATACAAAGCATTCCCTTTAATGTCATGAGGGAATCCTACAATGGCACTTTCTGCAACTGCTGGGTGTTCATTTATCGCATCCTCAATTGGTGCAGTTCCAAGATTATGTCCAGAAACAATAACCACATCATCTACACGACCTGTGATTCTATAATAACCTACCTCGTCACGTAACGCACCGTCACCAGTGAAATATTTCCCAGGGAAAGCACTAAAATAAGTTTCTTTATACCGTTGATGATCGCCCCAAATTGTTCTTGCAATTCCAGGCCATGGAAATTTAATACAAAGACTTCCGGTAACTTGGTTACCTTCTATCTCATTTCTTTTTTCATCCATCAAAACAGGTTGAATTCCAGGTAATGGTAAAGAAGCATAAGTTGGTTTTGTAGGCGTTACAAATGGAATTGGAGAAATCATGATTCCGCCAGTTTCAGTTTGCCACCAAGTATCTACTAAAGGACATCTTTTTCCACCAACGTGGTCATTATACCAGTGCCAAGCTTCCTCATTGATAGGTTCTCCAACAGATCCAATCACTTTTAATGATTTTAATGGGAATTTTTGAATGTAAGACAGATTTTCTTTTGCCAAAGCTCGAATAGCTGTTGGTGCCGTGTAAAATTGAGTAACTTTATGTTTTTCGATAGTTTCCCAAAAACGACTAAAGTCTGGATAAGAAGGAACTCCTTCGAAAATTACGGTTGTTGCACCATTTAATAATGGTCCGTAAAGAATATAAGAGTGTCCTGTAATCCAGCCAATATCAGCGGTACACCAGAAAATGTCATTTTCTTCGTAATTAAAAACATTTTTGAAGGTATAAGCAGAGTAAACCATATATCCTGCCGTAGTATGCACCATTCCTTTTGGTTTTCCTGTTGAACCAGATGTGTAAAGAATAAACAAAGGATCTTCGGCATCCATAATTTCGGCTACATTATTATCCGAAGCTTGGTCTACTAAAGGTTGTAACCATTGGTCACGACCTTCTTTCATAGCTACTTTTGTATGGGTTCTTTTGGCAACTAAAACTTTCTCTACACAAGGACAATTTACCAATGCTTCATCGATAATTCCTTTTAAATCGATTGATTTATTACCACGATATCCACCATCCGAAGTGATAACCATTTTACAATCGCTATCATTTATTCTTGTTGCTACTGCTGTGGCTGAAAACCCAGCAAAAACAACTGAATGTATGGCTCCAATTCTTGCACAAGCCAAAACTGAAACGGCTAATTCTGGTATCATTGGCAAATAAATGCAAACTCTGTCTCCTTTTTTTATGCCTTGCTCGCGAAGCACATTGGCCATTTTTGAAACTCTCGAATACAATTCATTATAGGTAATGTGCTGCGCTTCTTCTTTTGGATCGTTTGGTTCAAAAATGATAGCTGTTTTTTCACCTCTTTTAGCAAGATGTCTGTCCAAACAGTTTTTTACTATATTTACTTTTGCGCCTTTGAACCATTCAATTTTGGCTTCGGCCATGTCAAACTCAATTACTTTTTCGCATTCTTGATACCAAGTGAAGTTTTCGGAAGCTATTTTGCCCCAAAATTTTCTCGGCTCACGAACTGATTTATTGTAGTGTTTGAAGTATTGTTCTAGATTTTCTATTGTGTAATAACTCATGACTATTCTTTTTTTAAATTCTTATTTTTTACTGTAAACTCCTATTTCGTATTTTTTTAAAACTTCGGTTATTTCTCCAACAATTGCTTCGTCGTCAATAGTTGATGGAATTTGGAAATTCTCGCCATCCGCAATGCTTCTCATTAGTTTTCGGAGTGTTTTTCCTGAACGCGTTTTGGGCAAACGTTCTACAATCACTACATTTCGTAAAGAAGCAACAGCGCCAATTTGTTGGCGAACTAACTTAACAATCTCCTGTTCTAGCTGAAAATGTTCTATTTCGTCTCCAAGTTTTGTTACAACCAAAGCTAGTGGATTTTGACCTTTCAAATCATCGTGAATTCCTATTACTGCGCATTCAGCAACCGAGTGATGAGAAGCAACAATTTCTTCCATTTCGGCAGTTGAAAGCCTATGACCAGCAACATTTATCACATCATCAACTCTTCCGGTGATGTAAATGTAATCATCCTCATCTTTATAACCTCCATCACCTGAAAAATAATATCCGGGATATTTATTCAAATATCCGGCTTTAAACCTCGGATTATCATTCCACAAATCTAATAAAGTTCCAGGAGGTAAAGGTAATTTTATTACCACATATCCTTCTTCATTTTTTCCTAATTCTGTTCCGTCTTCACCGAATATTCTAATGTCGTAACCACAAACTGCTTTTCCTACAGAGCCTGGTTTTATAACAGCAGTTTCAACTCCTATCATATTAGATACAATTGGCCATCCAGATTCTGTTTGCCACCAGTGGTCAATAGCGGGTACGGGAACATGTTCTAAATACCATTCTAATGTAGCTACATCACAACGCTCACCTGCTAAAAATTGTGTTTTCAGGGAACTTAAATCATATTGTTTTATAAAATTTCCATCCGGATCTTCTTTTTTTATAGCACGAATCGCAGTTGGTGCAGTAAACATTATATTTACCTTGTGCTCATCAATTATTCTCCAAAAAGTACTCGAATCAGGAGTTCTGATAGGTTTTCCTTCGAAAATAATAGTAGTATTTCGGTTGATTAATGGAGCATAAACAATGTAACTATGACCTACAACCCAACCCACATCAGAAGCAGCCCAAAAAACTTCACCTTCTTTTGCGCCATAAATATAAGGCATGGAGAATTTTAGTGCAGCTGCATAACCGCCAGTATCTCTAACAATTCCTTTTGGTTTTCCAGTAGTTCCAGATGTGTATAAAACATATAAAGGATGTGTTGAATTTACGGGCACACATGGAGCTTCTTCTGAACCGTAAACCAAGGCGTCATAATCAACATCATATTTTTTAAATGGAACTCTAGCTCCTAGTTTTCTATTTAATACAATCACTTTTTTTGGTTTATGTTCTGCTAATTCAATAGCTTCATCTACCAATGGTTTGTAAGCAATTAATCGGTCTATTTCAATTCCTGAAGAGGCTGTTATTACAACTCTAGGTTTACAATCGTCTATTCTTATAGCTAATTCATGTGGGGCAAAACCTCCAAAAACCACTGAATGTGTTACACCTATTCTTGCGCAAGCAAGCATGGCAAATGCAGCCTGAGGAATCATTGGCATATAAATTATGGCTCGATCTCCTTTTTTTAAACCAAGAGATTGTAGTCCGCCAGCAAGTTTTGCTACTTCGGTTTTTACTTCTATAAATGAATATTTCTTTACAGTTTGGGTCACGGGCGAATCATAAATAACAGCTGTTTGTTCGCCATGTCCATCTTGAATATGTTTGTCTAAAGCTAAGTAACAAATATTCAATTCTCCATCTTTGTACCAAAGCGGATAACCGTTCTCGTCTTGGGACAAAATAATCTCAGGTTTGTTGTACCATTCGATTGCATTGGCTTGTTCTGCCCAAAATTCTTCGGGTTGCTCAATACTTTTTGTATAAATTTCTTTGTAGTTCATTTTGTTGCTGTTGTTTCTATTTTGGTTTTTAGTTGTTTTGTTTCAATTTTAAATTAATTCTTGAACTTGTTCTACTAATTTCTTAATAGAAAATGGCTTGACTACATAAAGATTAGCACCTAAAGAAAGTCCTTTTTCGATGTCTTTTTCTTTGTTTTTTGCTGATAAGAAAATGACTTTGCAATGTTTTAATCTTTCGTCTTTTTTTATTTGTTCCAATGTGGCAAAGCCATCTACCATTGGCATCATTACGTCAAGAATTATAATGTCCGGAAGTTGATTTTCCAGAATATCCAAAGCTTCTTGTCCATCACGGGCAATATAAACTTCAAAATTGTTCTTTTTAAAGGTATATTCCAATGACATTACAATGTTGGGCTCGTCATCTACGATTAGAATTTTCTTCATTTTTTAATTATTTTCTGTTGTATTGTAATTGGGCAGGGTGAATATAAAAGAAGCTCCATTTTCTTCAGTATTTTCAACCCAAATTTTTCCTTTATGATGTTCTATTATTTGCTTACATATTGCTAATCCTAATCCGCTACCTATTGGTTTTTTTACGTTTTGGTTTCTAGATTGATAGAATTTGTCAAATACAACTTCAAAATCTTCTTTCTTGATACTTTTACCATTATTATAGATTTGAACTTCTACTTCTCCTTTATTTTCTTTAGTGTTAATAACAATTTTTCCATTTGTTTCCGAGCAAAATTTTATAGCATTAGACAATAAATTATGCAAAACTTGTATAATGCGTTCTTCATCATAAAAAGCTTTTATTTCTTTGGATTTATCCTTGAAGTCAATTGTGATATTTTTATTTTTTATTAATTGATTTAAAGATTCTAAAGTGTTATTTATTGTTTTTGAAATGTTATTTCTTGATACATAAATTTTTTGTTTTCCTGTTTCAAATTTCTCTAAATCAAGAATTTTATCAATTAATCGATTTAATCGATCCGATTCGGAGATGATATTTTTTAAAAACTGTTGGCGCAATTCATCTGGAATATCTTGGTCGTCATGCAGAATCTCGCTTGCGGCTCTAATTGCCGTGATAGGTGTTCTTAATTCGTGAGTTACGGTGTCTAGAAATTCATCTTTTTGATGATCTTTATTGATCAGTTCTTGGTTGGCATTTTTTAGTTGTTCCGATATTTTTTTTAATTCGTTAGATGTTTCTGTTAATTCTTTGTTTACTATAATGTTCTCTTTTGATTCTTCAAGGATTTTTAAAACTTCGGGAAGTGAAATTTTATCTTCCTTGATTACGCTAGATATTAGTATTTTGGCGGAAGCCGTACCAATGTGTCCTGTTAATAAATTCTCGGCAAATTTTATAAATCGAGCATCGGCCATAGTTGTGTTTTTGTCGATATTGTATTTTAATTTAAAGATCGATAAGGCTCTTTTTGTTCTTTCTTCGCCAAGAAAGCGCTGTAAAACTTTTTGAATGTCTGAGATGTAGGCAGTTCCTTTCCATACAAAAGCGTCTTCGTGATTGGTGATGTATTTATCTATATCAACAAACATTTCGGCATAATTACGTTCTCTATAATTTCCTTTGAAACTTACAGAAATAGCAAAATAGCTCATTGCATTGAAAAATATACTCCAGAAAAAGGCATGTGGAATGGGTTGTAAATAATCCAATCCAAAAAGTTGAAAAGGTTTCAATAAGCTTATTCCCCACGGTCCTTCTTGAATAAATAGACTAGAAGATTTTGTAATTCCAATAGCATAAGGAACCAAAAGAGTATATATCGAAATTAAAAAACCAAGTATAATTCCAATTACGGCTCCTTTTTGAGATCCTCTTCTCCAATATAGAGCACCAAAAAAGGAAGGTGCTAATTGTGCAATAACCACGAAAGAAACTAGCCCAATAGAAACTAAGGAATAATCTAAAATGAAAATTCTATAAATGGCATAAGCTATTATTATGAGTGAAAATATCCCTATTTTTCTACTGTTTAAAATTCTTTTACTATTTTTTTCTGGAGATATATTTTTGAGTGATCCAATAAAACCATAAGGAATTAATAGATTATTACTTAGCATGATTGATAATGCAATTGACGAAACTACAATCATAGATATGGCAGCAGAAAATCCTCCAAGAAAAACTAAAACTGTCAATAAATTGTTATTGAAAAACTGCGGAATTAACAACGAATAGGTGTCGGAATTGAGACCTTTTCCTTGAAAAAGAATGTTTCCTCCCCATGCAATTGGAAAGACGAAAATATTGAATAATAATAAATATAAGGGAAACAACCACGTAGCAGTTTTAATATGTGATTCTTTATTGTTTTCTATAATTGCTGTATGAAATTGTCTTGGCAAAAGAAATATTGCGAACATAGACAGGATACAAAGAAAATACCAATTCATACCATTAGTAATACCACCAATAGAATTTTTTCGAGCAAACCCTTCCATTACAGATGCTTTGTTGTAAATATCGTCAAATCCATCATATACAAAGTACGTTACATAAACGCCTATAATTAGGAAAAACACCAATTTTAATATCGATTCCATGGCAACCGCAGTTACAATTCCGCGTCTTTTTTCGGAAGCATCTACGTATCTTGTTCCATAATAAGAGGCAAATAATGCCAATGCAAGACATACATAAGTGGTGGTGTCTGTGAATATATTGGAACTTGATTGTGTTTTTGTCACAATATGAAAAGTATCCGAAATAGATTTTAATTGTAATGAAATATAAGGAACAATGCCTACAACACAAATCATTGTAACTAATGCGCCTAGAAATCTACTGTTTCCGTAGCGTAAAGAGATAAAATCAGCAATGCTTGAAATTTTATTTACTCTTGAAATACGGATAATTTTTTTAAGTATAATCAACCATGTAGGTATGATTAGTACGGGCCCTAGATAGATGGGCAAATAACTTAATCCTGAATTAGCTGCTAATCCAATACTTCCATAATACGTCCAAGCGGTGCAATAAACGGCCAACGAAAAGGAGTATATATAGGGATTGTTTGTCCATTTTGAATGGCTTCTTTTTTCTGCCCAATGAGCGATATAAAAAAGAATAGACAAATAGATTACCAAAATTGCTAAAAGACCAATGCTACTCATAATATTTTTTTATGATTAGAAAGGTAATGCCAATGGAGAATAACCATGCCGAAAAGATATAGATGTAGATTATAGGTAGACCTAAAAGTGGTTTTGAACTATCAAACAATAGCAAAAGCGGAAGGTTCAAAGCTAATAGAATTAGGATTGAAAGGATTATCAGTTTTTGTTCGTGTCTTTTTTTCATCTGAAAATAAAAATACACAATCCCTACAAAAATAAATGTAGAGATTGCTTATTTTTTAATTTTAATTCAATTTTTTATTTTTTAGATTCGTCATATTCGCCTATGAGAGCATAATATCCGAAAGTTCCTAATCCTATAACGATTAGCGGTGTTAGTACAAAAAGTATAATGATACCGAATACTAAATCCTCTTGTTTACCTGATGCAAGTTTTGGCAATCCAAATTGGAAGATGCAAAAATAAGCTGCAGCAATAGCTAATGCTATCCAAATCATTCCTAAGACTCTTTTTATTTGTTCCATGATATATTTATTTTAGACGTGAGTGTTTGTGTTTTTGTTTTTGATGTAAACCATTCCGACTACGAAACATACAGCAGCAATAATTATTGGATACCAAAGCCCTTCAAGGTAAAACTCTGCATCTCCGGCATCTTTGCCATGTAGTACTAGATAGGTTGAAATTGCAGGAAGTAATCCTCCAAAGATACCGTTACCCACATGGTATGGTAATGACATAGAAGTATATCTAATTCTAGCAGGGAACATTTCTACTAAGAATGCAGCAATAGGACCGTAAACCATAGTCACAAATATAACTTGAATAAACACGAAGAATATTAAATACCATCTTGTTTCGCTTGTGATATTTTTCACAGTGCTAATATTTGGTTTTTTACTAATTCCATCAATGTGAGATTTATTTTTTGCCTCGCCACCTTTGAATTGATTCAATGCTAATGTTTGTAAAGTATCTACTTTTTCAGGTTTTTCTCCTTTTTTAAGATCATTTTTAAGTTTAACAACGTTATGAATAACAACTCCTTCTTTGTCTTTTGAATCAAATTTAATCCAATTTTCATTTTTTGCATTTGCCTTAGCATCATAAGCAACCTCTTTAGCTAAATATAAAGTATCGGTTTTTGTAAAATGATATTTTGCACCACTTTTGAATAATGAATCTGATTTTAAATCAACAAAAACTCTTGTTTTCTTGATACTTGGATCTTTCTTATCTGCTTCTGTTTTTATAGTTGCTACTTTTGTACCAATGATTTTACAGCTATCCAAAAGCATTGCGTTTCCACCAGCTTTCATCGTTTTAACATCTGTAAGTTGATACATACTTCTGTAAATAGGTCTGTAGCAAATTACAGCGATAAGCATACCAGCCATCATGATGTATTTTCTACCTACTTTATCACTTAACCAACCAAAAAATACGAAAAACGGAGTTCCAAGAATCAAAGCAATTCCAAGTAAAGTATCTACCTGAGAGGAATCGATTGCCATTACCGTTTTCATAAAACTCATAGCGTAAAATTGACCAGTGTACCAAACCACACCTTGTCCCATTGTTGCTCCAAATAATGCTAATAATACAAATTTGTAGTTGTAACGATTTCCAAAACTTTCTTTCAAAGGATTTGTACTTGTATTTCCTTCGCTTTTAGCTTTTGCAAAAACAGGAGACTCATCCATGTTTTTTCTAATTAAATAAGAAACCCCAACCATTATAATAGAAACCCAAAACGGTACTCTCCAACCCCATAGGTCAAATTGTTCAGGAGTAAGTAAGTTTCTTGTGGCTAAGATCACCATCAAGGAAATGAATAAACCTACCGTTGCAGTAGTTTGTATCCAAGAAGTCCAATAGCCTCTTTGTCCTACTGGTGCATGTTCGGCCACATAAGTTGCAGCTCCGCCATATTCCCCACCAAGAGCTAGACCTTGAAGCATTCTTAATACTAATACTAATACAGGTGCCATGAACCCAATGGTTTCATAACTTGGAATACATCCAATAAGAAAAGTGGCTCCTCCCATTAGTAATAAAGTAACCATAAAGGTATATTTTCTTCCAATTAAATCACCTAATCTACCGAAGAAAAGTGCCCCAAACGGACGAACTACAAATCCTACGGCAAATGTTGCCAAGGTTGCTAAGAATGCTGCAGTTGGATTATCAGCAGGAAAAAATTTGGTTGAAATTACAACGGCTAAACTTCCGAAGATGTAGAAGTCATACCATTCAATCATGGTTCCCATTGAGGATGCGGAAATTACTTTCCAGATGCCTTTTGTTGATTTTGTACTCATAAAATGTGGTTTTTTGGTTTGTTAATTATTAGAAATTGTAGACACATGAAATCATGGTTCTAAAGTTTGAAACGCTAGTTTTGTTTGCTACAGCTTTTCCAAATAAATTAGTATCTCCCCATGTTGCATTAGTATACTCTAACTCTGGAGAAACTCTAAATTTATTTTTCTTGAAATCGATTCTTCCTGAAGCTCTCCAAACATTGTCTATTGATCTAGTTGATGATAATCCTCTTCCTACAACATTAGCTAATGCAGAGGCAGCAGTTGCAGCACCATCATTTTGTGTTGTTCCAAAGAAGAAACCTGGAGCAATTGTTTTTCCATTGCTAGCAATATCAATCCAGTAAGCAGTGGTTCTAGTTGCGCTAAAAGTTTGATTTGTTCCAGAAGTAAATGCAGTATAACCACCTATCATTACTAGGTTATTCATGTTTCCTCCAGAAATTCCATAAGCTTTAATCGAAATAGCGTCATTTGAATATTTTCCGTAAGCAAAAATAGAAGTACTATTTAATTTGTTGGTTGTTACAACATTCGAAAAAATTGTATTAGGTTCTACTGATTTGTATTCAGCTCCTCCTCCTAAAAGAACATTTTTTCCTTTGTATTCTAATTTTCCATTTAAAGTAGGTAATATGCTATTTATGCTAGCTGCATTTCCTACAGTTCCTGCAACGCTAAATTCTCTTTCTTTAAATGCTGTTATGCTTATAGATACGTTTTTACTTAAGGCTTGTTTTAATTTCACTTGAGTAGCCCATCCAAAAGGGTTGAACATAATTCCGGTATTAAAATTGGCTACACCAGGAAAAACTTCAGGAATAAAAGTAGGATACCATGTTTGTCCTAAAGTTAAGGATGTTTTTTTCCAATCCATATTTATATAACCATGACGCAATCTGAAAGAACCAACGTTAGCTTCTACAGTAGCATAAAAATCACCTTCAATTGTACCACTAATTTTAGCTCCCCAAACG
This sequence comes from Flavobacteriaceae bacterium, assembly GCA_947373225.1. Lineage (GTDB taxonomy): Bacteria > Bacteroidota > Bacteroidia > Flavobacteriales > Flavobacteriaceae > Flavobacterium. The sequence goes on from CANBWX010000053.1 coordinate 17,960, forward strand.
TCTGGCCCTTTTACTTTTACTCCAAGTCTAGAGGTAACAGCTAAAAAATTAGATTGACTAACAGCATTTGCGTCTTTACCATTTACATCTTTTAGTACATCTAATGGATAAAGATTTAATTGATCTTCTCTTGCCATTGCGGATTTTCGGTTGTCAAATATATAGTCAGATCTAACAAAGCCATATAAAGACACATTGTAATCATTTGCAGGAGCTGCAGCAACAGGAACTGTTTGTGAAAATCCTTTTAGAGTAGCAAGTCCTACTAAAAGGAATAAATAACTTTTTTTCATAATAATTTAATTTTGGTTAGTGAAAATGATTGGTTTTAACAGTGCCAAATTCTAATTTTTATTTGATAAAAAAAATAATTATATATTTAAATGTAAACTACTATAGTTAGTCCTTGAATCTCTCCCATTTTATCAACATAAATTTGTCTCCAAGTTCCGTTATTATCATACCAGCTCCTGATAGTAATTCTTTATTTTTCAAGTGTTCAACAAGTTCCAAGTGATTAAAAATCTTGTAGGTAGGGTGGTAATTGGAGTGAGAAGGTTTTTTGATATTAAAGGTCTTTACCCAATTGCTAATGGTAACGTGCGACACACCAATAATACGCTCGATTTCTCGATAGCTCAATCCTTCCAAGTATAGCTGTAAAGCCTTTGTAACATAGTAATCATCAATTTTTTTTCCTATCTTATTAACTGTAAAGAAATAATTACATTTTTTACATAAATATCTTTGTTTACTATTGACAATGCCGCTTTTTGTAATGTGATTACTTTGGCATTTTGGGCAGGCTAAAATCTCCATGTATATAAATTTTGCATAAATATAGTAAATTAGCAATTATAAAAAATAGTATTTCATAAAAAAATCTTTATTTTTTTATTGAGTCCTTAATTTTATTGGCAAATTTGTGAATGTTTGACAAGTTTATTTGTTTTTTGAGAAAACCTGTAGTCAATTTGGATTAATCCAAGAAGGTTTTGGGATTGATCCTAAATAAGTCCAAAAAGTTGCGAAGAGTATTAAAACAAAAAACCCACTCGATTGAGTGGGTTTTGGTGGTGCCTCCAG
>CANBWX010000054.1 GCA_947373225.1 Flavobacteriaceae bacterium
TCAAACAAAAACTCCGACACTTTTGTATATAATTCATCATCATGCAAACTATGTCCTAAACCCGAAGTTTCTATGAAACTGGCATTTTTCCAAGTGTTTGCTATTTTTTTTCCTTCTTCAAATAGAACAACAGTGTCATTTATGTCATGGACAACTAATCCTTTTGTGTCTAATTTTGAAGCAAATAATTTTCCTGAAAACAACTCAATTTCAATATCGAAAAAGTTTAAGTAATGACTTATTTGAGCTTTGTAAACTTTAGAATTTAAACTTAATAGTGAAATATAATTATGAAGAAGAATTTTGAAATCACTGGGAGATCCTAAAATAACAATTTTTTCGATGGATGAATTTTGATATTTGTATTGGTAATACAAACAAGTTTTTCCGCCCATAGAATGCCCGATAAGATACTGAGGTTTGTATTTTTTGACAATAATATCAATGTATTCAGCATATTTTGGAATGCTAAATTCTTTTCCGCTAGACAATCCGTGAGCTGGAGCATCAATGGCAATAATGGTGCTTCCTGATTTTTTTAAATAGGGAAGTAATTTTTTCCAACGGGAGGAATTGCTTTCCCAACCGTGAACCAACAAAATAATGGTGTCATTTCCTTTCCAAGTATAGGTTTGAAATGAGTCTTCGTTGTGGTGAAAAGTTTCGGTATCTGCTTTTTGTAGCGTTTTTGGAAGATTGTCTTTCGATAATTTTCCTTTTCTTGGTTCGCTAAAAAAACCGTAAGCAAGTTTCAATGCTTTTTCAGGAAATACATAACTTAAAATGTTAATGTATAATCCAATTGATTTTGCAAACAAAAAGTGAAGCAGTTTTTTCATATAAAAAAAAGTCCCGATGTGAATCGGGACTTAGATAATTTTAGAATTTAGCGAAAAGCTTTTCCATTTTCTCTTTCTCTTCTTCAGCCAAAACGCTGTCTACTAATATTCTTCCTGAATGCTCATCAGTGATGATTTTCTTTCTTGAAGCAATTTCAACTTGTGTTTGCGGTGGAATGGTGAAAAACGATCCAGCAGATGCTCCTCTTTCGATAGAAACTACTGCTAATCCGTTACGAACGCTTGATCTAATTCTATTATAAGCCGCCATTAATCTTTCTTCGATTAGTTTTTGGTACTCTTCTGATTTTTCAGTCAAAAAAGCTTCTTCTTTAGCAGTTTCGGCCATGATGGCGTTCAATTCTGATTTTTTATGTTTCAAGTGATTAGATTTAGTTTCTAATCTTTCTTTTGATTGTGAAATAACTTCTTTTTTGTGTTCGATAGAAGCTTTCATCTCTTTAATTTGCTTTTCAGCTAATTGAATTTCCAATTCTTGAAACTCAACTTCTTTAGTCAATGAGTTAAATTCTCTATTATTACGAACAGTATCTTGTTGTTTCGTGTATCTTTTTATAGATTCCTTGTGCTCATCAATAGCATTTTTCTTAACCTTAATAAGGTCTTCGATGGTGTCAAGATCATTTTTTAGTTTTTCTGAACGTGTGCTTAAACCTGCAACTTCATCTTCTAAATCTTCAACTTCAAGAGGAAGTTCACCTCTCACGTTTCTAATTTCATCAATTCTAGAGTCAATCAATTGTAAATCGTAAATTGCTCTTAATTTGTCTTCAACACTCAATTCTTTTGTAGTCGCCATATTCTATGTCTATAAGTACTTAACTGGATTTGTATTTTCTTCCGATAAAACGATTGCAAAATTAAGGATTTTTTTCCGAAGAAAATCAACAATATAATTTTTTGTATAACGTTCGCTTTCAAAATGTCCAATATCGGCTAAAATTAGCTGATTTTCAGCCTCATAAAATTGGTGATACTTCAAATCGGCTGTCAAAAAAGCGTCTGCTCCAGCTTGAATTGCGTTTTTAATGGCAAAACTTCCAGAACCACCAAGAACAGCAACCTTTTTTATGGGTTTGCCCAAAAAATCGCTGTGTCGAATTCCGTCACTTTGCATTTTATCTTTTACGAAAGTTAGAAATTCTTTTTCGTTCATAGGAACTTCAAATTCACCTATCATTCCCAATCCAATATTCTGATTTTTGTTTTGCAAATCATAAATTTCATACGCCACTTCTTCATAAATATGATTTTTGAAAAGGGATTTTAGGATTTTGTTTTCCAAATATTTTTCGAATGTAACTTCGATTTTTATTTCGTCACTTTCCATAAATTCAAAACGCGCGCCAAATTCGGGATTGCTTTTCTCATTCCCCATATAAGTTCCAATTCCTTTTGAGTTGAAACTGCAATTTTCATAGTTGCCAATGTTTCCTGCGCCAGCGTCAAACAAAGCGTTTCGCAGTTTTTCGGCATTTTCAGGAATGGTATAAGTGACTAATTTTCGAATGAAATTTTGCTTCGGAATTAGAATTTTTGTTTTGGTTAAACCCAAGGCATCACAAAATATTTTATTTACACCATCTTGATGATTGTCTAATGCGGTGTGAACAGCATAAATAGCAATGTCATTTTTTATGGCTTTTATAACGGCTCTTTCAACGTAATTTTTACCTGTGATTTTCTTCAAACCCGAAAATAATATTGGATGAAAACAGACTACCAAATTACATTTTTTAGCAACCGCTTCGTCAATCACACTTTCCAAAGCATCATGACAAACCAAAACTCCTGTAGTTTCGGATTCTTGATCTCCAACCAATAAACCGACATTATCAAAATCTTCGGCATAAGCTAAAGGTGCCATTTCTTCGAGTACGGAAATTATTTCTTTGATTTTCATTATTTTGGTTTAAGGTTCAATGTTTAAAGTTGATTAGCCTTAAACAAAAGGAACAAAATTTTCATTCCAAAGATAAAATATTATACTTTCGTATTATGAATTTACTTCGAAAAATACTGTTTCCGTTTGCCATTTTATATGGTTTCATAACGAGTATTCGGAATTTTCTTTTTGATAAAGGTATTATTAAATCCTATTTTTTCGATATTCCCGTTATCGCTGTTGGTAATCTAAGTGTTGGCGGCACAGGAAAAACTCCTCAAATTGAATATTTAATTCGGTTGCTTTCGCCAAAATATAAAGTGGCGACATTAAGCCGCGGTTACAAAAGAAAATCGGAAGGTTTTATTCTTGCCGATGCAACTTCGAATGCTGAAATGCTTGGAGATGAGCCGTTTCAGTATTATGAAAAATTCTCAACTATTCAGGTTGCCGTTGATGCCGATCGAAAAAATGGTGTTGAACAATTACTTTCACAGGCAAATAAACCTGAAGTTATTTTGTTGGATGATGCTTTTCAACATCGGAAAGTAAAAGCAGGTTTCTATATTTTGCTGACTTCTTATGGAGATTTGTATTCGGATGATTTTATGTTACCAACAGGGAATTTGCGCGAAAGTAGAAGCGGAGCACGAAGAGCGAATTTGATAATTGTAACGAAATGTCCTGCAACACTTTCGCTTGACGAACAAAATAAAATTAAAAGATCCCTCCTTCGTCGGGATGACAAAGCGGAAAACCAAGAATTGTATTTTTCGTTTGTCGATTACGATGATTTTATTTATTCAGAAGACAAAGCGATAAATGTTGAAGAAATCAGGAATGTAGATAAATTACTTTTGGCAGGAATTGCAAAACCCAGACCATTTTTCGAACATTTGAAAAGCAATAACGAGGATTGTTTGACTTTTCCAGATCACCATCATTTTGTTGAAAAAGATATTTTAGATATTAAAAATAAATCACAAAACAAGATAATCATTACTACCGAAAAAGATTTCGTAAGATTGAAAGGAAGTATTCCGAAGGAACAACTTTTCTATTTACCTATTCGAAGTTCGTTCCTTTCGGGAAGTGAAAATTTCGATAAAACCATTACAAATTATGTGGTATCAAGTACAAAAAACAGTTAGTTTTATAAAAGAAAAAACAAATTTTACTCCTGAATATGGTGTGATTTTAGGTTCAGGATTAGGTAGTTTTACCGATGATATTCAAATCGAATTTACTTTGGCTTACGGCGAAATCCCAAATTTTCCTATTTCGACAGTTCAAGGTCACAAAGGAGCTTTAGTTTTTGGAACTATTGGCAATAAAAAGGTGGTTGCCATGCAAGGTCGTTTTCATTATTATGAAGGATATTCGATGCAGGAAGTCACTTTTCCGGTTCGTGTAATGAAGTTTCTGGGTGTCGAAAAACTGATTGTTTCCAATGCTTCCGGAGGTGTAAATCCTAATTATGAAGTTGGCTCTGTTGTTATTTTGAAAGATCATATTAATATGATGCCCGAACATCCATTACGAGGGAAAAATGATGAACGTTTTGGACCCCGATTTTTAAATATGAGTGAACCTTATTCTACAAATATGATTGCCAAAGCCAAAGTATTGGCTAAAAATATGAATATTAAAGTGGAAGAAGGGATTTATCTTGGGCTTCAAGGACCAACATTTGAAACCCTTGCTGAATACAAAATGGTCAAAATTTTAGGAGCTGATTGCGTAGGGATGTCAACCGTTCCCGAGGTAATTGTGGCACGACACATGAACATGGAGTGTTTTGGATTATCTGTAATTACCGATATGGGTAATGAGGAAAATATAGAAACGGTATCTCATGACGAAGTTTTGCAAGCCGCCAAAAAAGCAGAACCTCATGTTCGAAGTTTAATCAAAGAATTAATTTTGAATTATTGATTGGTTAAAATAATCAAATCGATAATTCGGGAAGAATATCCAATTTCATTGTCATACCAACCCACTACTTTTACCATTTTATCAATTACCGAAGTAAGTTGCGCATCAAAAAGACAGGAGTTTTTGTTACCAATGATGTCAACGGAAACGATAGGATCTTCGGTATAATCTAAAATTCCTTTTAGATTCGTTTGAGAAGCAGTTTTGAAAGCCGCATTGATTTCTTCGATGGTTACTGCACGTTTTACATTAAACGTAATATCGGTCAATGAACCGTCAGGAACGGGAACTCGGATGCCACAACCACCAATTTTGCCTTCAAATTCAGGAAAAATTTTTGTCAATGCTTTCGCAGCACCAGTCGTTGTAGGAACGATTGATTGACTGGCGCCACGCGCTCTGCGTAAGTCTTTATGAGGTTGATCGTGAAGACTTTGGTCTGTTGTGTAAGAGTGAATTGTTGTGATATACGCTTGCTCGATACCGCAAAGTTCGTTAATGACTTTCATCATCGGAGCGGCATTATTTGTGGTGCAACTTGCATTCGAAATAATGGTTTCTGTTCCGTCAAGGATATTTTGGTTGACACCAAGAACAACAGTTTTTATCGAATCGACTTCGGAAGGAGCGGAGAGAATTACTTTTTTGGCTCCAACCAAAATATGCGCGTTGATTTCCTCGTGGGTTTTGTATTTTCCTGTCGATTCTACAACAACATCAACGTTGATTGATTTCCAATCTAGGTTCGAAATGTTTTTTTCATGAAAGAACAAGAAATGTTTGCCGTCAATGCTGATCCCTTTTTCGTCAGATGTAACATCGAAAGGTAAAACCCCGTGAATACTGTCGTATTTCACCAAATGCGCCATGGTTTTTGTGTCGGCAATATCATTAATGGCGATAACTTCTATTGTGGGATGGTCCAAAAGCAAACGAAATAAATTTCGCCCAATTCTTCCAAAACCATTTATGGCGATTCTTATCATAAGTCTTAAAGTTGCAAAGTCTTAAAGTTGCAAAGTAAAAATAGTCACGTCTTTCGACTTTCTGACTTTACAACATTCGACTATAATATATGTTTTTGTGCCTTGTAAGAAGAACGAACTAATGGGCCACTTTCTACATGACGGAAACCTAAATCAAGTCCAAATTTTTCGTATTTGGCGAATTGTTCGGGTGTTATAAATTCCTTTACGGGTAAGTGTTTTTTGCTAGGTTGCAAGTATTGACCTATTGTTACGATGTCTACTTTGGCATTATATAAATCTTGCATCGTTTGAATTACTTCTTCTTCGGTTTCGCCAAGACCAAGCATAATTCCAGATTTAGTTCGATTGATTCCTTTGTCTTTCAGGTATTTCAAAACTTCTAAGCTTCGGTCATATTTGGCTTGAATACGAACTTCACGAGTTAATCTACGAACGGTTTCTACATTATGCGAAACTACTTCGGGATTTGCTTCTATGATTCGATCTATATTTCTTTCGATTCCTTGAAAATCAGGAATAAGAGTTTCGAGAGTTGTGTTTGGGTTCATTCTTCGGATGGCTTTTACGGTTTCTATCCAAATAATTGATCCGCCATCTTTCAAATCATCTCTGTCAACACTAGTGATTACAGCGTGTTTGATGTTCATGATTTTGATAGAACGCGCTACTTTTTCAGGTTCATCCCAGTCTACAGTTTCAGGTCTTCCGGTTTTTACACCACAAAATCCACAAGAACGGGTACAAATATTTCCCAAAATCATAAACGTAGCTGTTCCTTCGCCCCAGCATTCGCCCATATTCGGACAACTTCCTGAGGTACAAATCGTGTTGAGACTGTATTTGTCGACTAAGCCACGTAATTCGGTATATTTTTGACCAATTGGGAGTTTTACCCTCAGCCATTTTGGTTTAGCTACACTCGGTTCGGCTGCGCCTCGGGTTCCAACAGGTAAAGCATTCTCTAAAACAGTTTCCATAAATCAATTTTTGAAAGTGCAAAGATAAGTAAACTTGTTTTAGAAATTGGCGATTTAGAATTGGGATTTTGGGAAGTAGTATAGAAAGCAACCCGCAAGTAGCGGGATGCTTTTTTATGCTTAATCCATTTGGACTGTTATGGGTAAATTATAGGCAGTTCGAACCGCTTTTGAACCAATCATTCCTGGAGTCCATTTTGTTTTTAGGGATTTCAAAACTCGAATGGCTTCTTTTCCTAAGCCATAACCGGGATCTTTTTTTACTTGAATATCAGTCATACTTCCGTCTTTTTCTATGACAAATGATACTAAAACCTTAATAGTGTTGATGCCTTCAATTTCTGGTTTTTCGAAATTATTACCCACATAAGTATAGAATTTTGTCATTCCGCCGGGAAATTCAGGAAGTTTGTCTAGCGAAAGAGCAGTAACTATTGCGTTTTCATTATCTGGTGGAATTGTTGTATTTATAGTACTTCCTGTTGTGCTTGTTATTTCTGTTCTGGTTTCTGTTCCTTGGCTTACAGAATGATTTTCGATTATGGTTTTGTTTATTGGAATATCAATCAATAAATCGGGAGTTTTTGAAACAACCATTGGCGCAAAAACGGTTAATTCTTGTTGTTTTATTGCTTGTGTTTGGGTTTTAGGAGTTATGGGTTTTTCTATGGGAACAACATAATTGGTGATAATAATAGGTTCGTCAATTTGTGGTAGAATTGCTTCGATTGTGGGTTTTGCGAGGAGATTTGATAAGGAATAAATTCCTGCTAATGTGGCAATTAATAAAATCCCTGAAAGAAATGACATTACGATAGTTCTTGAACTTTCGTGGCGTAATTGATAGGCACCATATTCCTTGTTTCTGTTTTCGAAAACTAGATTAATCCAGTTGTTTTCGCAAATACTTACTCTAGACATAATTTATGGTTTTATTGGTTAAGTATTTGTCAGATCATAGGGAGTCGTTTTAACATACAACGTAAAAAATATTCGATATAATATATAAAATATTGATTATTTTTAAAATGTTTTTACAAATGGCAAATAAAAGTGTAATTGGGTTCCTAATTATCGGTGGTCTTGAATGATTTCGGCGAGTAATTTCTTGGCGCGAAGTAGTTTTATTTTGACGTTACTTAGAGGTTCGTCAATTTTATTGGCAATTTCTTGGTAGCTCATTTCCTGAAAATAACGCAGTTGAATGACTTCCTGATAATGTGGTTTGAGCCCTTTGATGAATTGCAAAAGTTGTGAGAGGTTTTGCTCGGTTATCAATTCATCTTCCGCTGATGGCGTTGTGTCGGCAATATTGTAGGCTTGTTGGTTTTCGTCATCGGTGATTTCGATAAAAAGGCCTGATTTCTTTTTTCGCAATAAATCGATATGAACGTTTTTTGCGATGGCAATTAGCCAGGTATTAAACTGAAATTCGGGATTATATGTGGCGATTTTGTCGAAGGCTTTCGAGAAAGTTTCGATGGTAATATCTTCGGCATTAGTCTCGTTTTCGGTGCGTTTTAGCATGAATCCGTAGACTTCGTTCCAATAAAAATCCAATAGAAAAGTAAAGGCTACTTGATCTCCTTTTTTAGCTTTTTCTATTTGTTGATTTATTTCCAATAGACTGGTTTTGAGAAAAGATTTGTGATGAAAACATTTAATTGGGTGAAGATAAGCACAATTTCGATAATTGGAAACCAATACATTACATCTTTTTCTTTTAGTTTTCCAGCCGAGAATCCTAGCGTGATCCAAGTGAATAAATAACGGAAACCAATTAGGCTCAAAACGATAATCCATTGGTATTGAAATGCCAATAGAATAATAGCTCCAATAAAAAACAATAATTGGGAAATGTAAAAAATGGCTAATTGAATTTTATCGAAGGACTTGTAATAATCTGCCGTAGAAACGTGTCTGCGTTTTTGGGTAAACCAACCTTTGAATGTTGTTTTTGGTTGCGAATAAGTAAAACTTTCAGGTGAGTAGCTAATAGCTGTATTTTGGCTTGTTGCCACTTGGTTTATGAATAAATCATCGTCACCAGAACGAATTTTCATGTGGTTTATAAAGCCTTTTACATTATAGAACTCTTCTTTTTTGTAAGCCAAATTCCGACCAATTCCCATATAAGGATGGCCTATTTTTGCCCATGAAAAATATTGAACTGCTGTAAGCAAAGTTTCAAAACGGATGATTTTATTTAGGAATGAATTGGCTACTTTTTCATATGCTCCATAACCCAAAACTACGGTTTTGTGCATCGTGAATTGGGAACTCATTGTGGTAATCCAATCTTTGGAGGCAGGATAACAATCGGCATCGGTGAATAATAAATAGTCTTTTTTGGATGCTTTTATACCCAATGTCAAAGCGTATTTTTTGTTTCCCCAAAAGGCTTCGTTATTTTCTACTTTTACCAATCTAACATTAGAATATTGTTTCTCGAATTCTTCGAAAATTTCTAAAGTATCATCACTTGAGGCATCGTCAATAAGTACTATTTCATAATCGGGATAATCTTGTTGGGCAAGAATCGGAATGAAACGAATTACATTTTCGGCTTCATTTTTAGCACAAACAATCACAGAAATCGGAATTCTTTTTGGTGTAGATTTTTGCGCTTTGGCGAAAGCAAATTTTCCAAAAATAAATAGATAATATACCAGTTGAAGGACAACTATAAAAATAAACGCGTAAAAAGTAAAGAGTAACATATAGGCTTGGCTTCTTTTTAGAATGTGCGCAAAGGTAATTATCAATTGTCAATTATCCATTGTCAAATTGTAATTACTTTCATATTTTTTATAATCTAAAATATAAATTTTTATCTCTAAATCACATTTACTTCGGCTTCAATATGAATGCCAAAACTTTTATAAATTGTCTCTTGAATTTTTTTGGAAACATCCAAAATTTCCTTTCCGGTTGCATTGCCATAATTGACCAAAACCAAGGCTTGGTTTTTATGAATTCCGGCATCACCAAAACGTTTTCCTTTGAATCCCGCTTGTTCAATAAGCCAGCCCGCAGGAACTTTCACTTCGGTTTCAGAAATATCATAGAATTTCATTTGGGGGAATTTCTGATGTATTTTATCGAAATCTGTTTTTAAAAGGATTGGGTTTTTAAAGAAACTTCCACTGTTTCCTAATTCTTTTGGATCTGGTAATTTGCTTTTTCGAATGGCAATTACAGCATTGCTCACCTCTTTTAAAGAAGGATTTGTAATATTATTTTTTGCTAATTCGCCACTAATATCGCCATAGGAAATATTGATTTTATGATGGCGTTTTGTCAGTTTAAAAACCACTGAAGTGATAATGTATTGGTCTTTTGCTTCATTTTTGAAAATGCTTTCTCTATATCCAAAATGGCATTCGTTTTTGGTAAACGTTTTTATTTCCTGATTTTCGATTTTAATCGCTTCGCAGGAATCGAATGTGTCTTTGATTTCGGTTCCATAAGCACCAATATTCTGAACGGGAGTTGTACCAACATTTCCTGGAATTAAGGACATGTTTTCTAATCCGCCAAAATTTTGATCAATCGTCCAAAGCACAAATTCATGCCAATTTTCGCCAGCTTGACTTTCGACCCAAACAAAATCTTCGTTTTCTTTGATTATTTTTTTACCTTTTAGATCAACGTGAATCACCAATGCGACTATGTCTTTGGTCAAAAGCATATTGCTTCCGCCACCAAGAATAAATTTTCGTTGTGATTTATTTTCTTCTAAAATAGTTCTTAATTCCGTTACATTATGAACGGCAACAAACTGATTTGCTTTGGCTTCGATGCCAAAAGTATTGTAGTTTTTTAAAGAAAAATTATGTAGTATTTCCATAAAGAGGATTGCTTTTTTGAATCTAAGTTCAAAATTAAGTATTAAAATTTATTTGCATAGTTTTTTAGCCAAATATGCATCATAAATAAAGGCATTATATAAGGAATCATTTTGGTGTCGCCTTTTCGTAAATTTTCAACTAATTTTTCAGCATTTATGTGTTCAAAATAAGGTATTTTGAATAAATCACTTTTCGAAAATGATTCTAATTCATCAATAAATCCTGCGCTTTTTGTTAAATATTCGCCCCAAGGAACACTCAATCCTACTTTTTTAAACTTCAGAATTTCTTCTGGTAAACGGTCTTTCATTGCTGATTTTAGGATGTATTTCCATTTTTCACCTTTAAAAAGCCATTTATCTTCTAATGAACCTAGTCCTATAATTAGCCTTTGGTCTAAAAATGGTTCTCTACATTCTATGGAAGCACCCATTGTGCAACGGTCGTTTCTATCGAGCAACGAACATAAATACGTATGTTGATCAAAATAAAGTGCTTGTCTTCTTAAATTATTTGGGTACAGCGATTTTGCCTCCTCCAGAATTTGATTTCGGTATTCGTTTTTTGGTGAATTTGTAATTCCAAAAGTCTTGGCAATATCTTTTGGATAAATATTGGAACCATTAAATAGCACTAAATCATCAGGGTTTTTAATTTGGGAATAACGCGCTAATTTTTCATATCGCGGTTTTGTAGTAAAATAATCCATGTGGCCAATTGTCGCAATCGAATTGAGTAGACTTGGGTATTTCAGTGCTTTGTATCTCACATAACCGCCCATCAATTCATCGGCGCCTTCGCCAGAAAGCAATACTTTTACTGATGGTTTTGCCAATTGCGAAAGTGCCAAAATGTGAGGTTCGCTCAAATGCATAATTGGCTCATCTTGAAAATAAGTTGAACTTATGAGTTTGTCAAAAAGAGCATTATCTTCTAATTGCATGGTGTGAAAACCATAATCGAATTTCTCGGCCATCAATTTTGCCAAATGTGATTCGTTGTGTTCCTTTTCTTTGAACCCAATATTAAAAGTTTGAATGTTTTTATAATTCTGTTGGTTTAAAGATGCCAAAATGGATGAAGAATCCAGTCCGCCACTCAATAAAACACCAACAGGAACATCGCTAACCATTCTCAATTTTACTGAATCGTCAAAAGTTTCTCGAAACCATTCTACAGGGTTTTCAATTTTTGGCTGGTTTTGAATTTCAGCTTTCAAATCCCACCACTTTTCGTTGGTTATTTTTCCACTTTCGTGAATGGTCATCACATATCCGGGCAACACTTTTTTTACGTTTTCGTATAAAGTGTTTTCGCCTGCCACAAACCGATTAAAAACATATTCTTCTAATCCTTCTTGCGCCATTTTAAGAGGAACTCCGGCTGTAAAAAGTGCTTTTTGCTCGGAAGCAAAGTAAAAAGTTTCGTTATAAAAGGAATAATATAAGGGTTTAACTCCCATTCTGTCCCGAACAGCTGTCAGTTTACGTTCTTTTTTGTCCCAAATCACAAAAGCAAACATTCCGTTGAGTCGGTTGAGCATTTTTGAACCTTGAAGTTGAAATAATTTCAATAAAACCTCAGTGTCGGAGTGGGTTCTTATATCAAATCCATTACTTCGTAGCTCTGGATAAAAGTCCTTGAAATTGTATATTTCGCCATTATAAACCATCACATAGCGACCATCATCCGAAAGAAAAGGTTGGTGTCCAGCTTGTGAAACATCCAAAATAGAAAGCCTTCTATGACCTAAGCCAATATTATTTTCGATAAATAAACCCTTGTCGTCAGGACCGCGATGTTCTAACGAATCGCGCATCTTTGTGAGAATACGTTCGTCAACTTTTTTTTGTGATTGCAAATGTAAAATGCCGTTAATTCCACACATAGTTAAAAGGGGCGAGTTGTATTAATTAATTCGTGATATTTTTCGGCAATAATTTTCATGTTTTTATTGTAATCGGCATTTTCCTCTACAAATTTTCTGTTTTTTAAAACTGCAACTTTTCGATGGTCACTATTTTTAAATGACCAAAGTATTTCTTCGGCAAGCATTTTGTAATCGTCCATGGTAATTAATTGTCCGTTCTCTCGGTGTTTTATCCAGCTTTTATTGCCTATAATAGCAGTCACAACAGGATAACAATTAGAAGCCATTGCTTCAAATAAAGAAGCCGAAACTCCCTCGGTTATTGGCATACTTATATAAAAATTAGATTGCTGTAACAGTTCTGGTAATTTTGTATTTGGAATTCGTCCAGTAAAAATAACCTTACTTTCGATTCTCAACTTTCGTGCCAACTCCTTTAAAATATGTAAGTTTTTTCCATCTCCAACAATGGTAAGTTCGAAATCTATTCCTTTTTGGTTTAAAATTTTAAAAGCTTTTAAGATCACATCGTGGCGGTATTCTGTTTGAAGTGAGCGAGTTACAATAGCAGTTATTTTTGCAGGATTCTCTATGTTTTTATTTTCGAATTTTTCTAAATCAATCCCTTTTGGTAATACCAAAACTTTTGTCATATCGACTTTGGCTTCTGTCATGGAAATTGTCATTACAGGACCCCATGCGTGAATTAAATCAGCTTTTTTGAAAGCATAATGCTGTATTATTTTTTTAAAAGGTAGTAAAATAGATTTTTCAGGCCATAAATCGGTTTTTCCTTGTTGAGCAATTGCTACTGGTTTTATGCCAGATAATGCCGCAAGATAACCATAACTTGTGGTTCTTTCGGCAATTACCATATCGGGTTGATGCGATTTGATGATTTTTCTAATTTGGAAAAAAGCCAAACTAAATTCGAAAATTCGTAGTAACCGACTAATAAAGTTGGTGCTGGGTGTTTTTAATTCCCAAGTAATAATTTCAAAATCACCAAATTCTTTCAAGCCGTTCATCCAAGTAATGGCGTCGGCACGATAGGTTTCTCCAAGAAAAAGTATTTTCCTTTTCGCCATTTTTATGAATTATTCTTCCGAAGTTAGTGCCCGATTAATGAAATCGTTCAAAGGTTTCAACACGATTAATTTTTTGCTCATTTTTGCAACGAAATCTTCTTTTGTAACTTCGTTTATGTTAAATTTTTGAGAAGTTTCGAAGCTTTTTAATTTCAAGAATTCAATAGCTGGATGCTCTTTTTCGTATCCTCTAGGAGGATTTTTGAGTAAATTTTTCTCATTTCGGTCAAAATCACCAAATTCTTTTTGAAAGTTTTTCGAACTAATAATTTCTTCTAAATCTTCGTGGAAATAAGCAATTTCTTTGCGTACTTTCTTCAAATCTTCGGCTTCGGGACAATATAATCCGCCAGCGATAAAACTGCCAGCTTTTGCAATGTGAACGTAATAGCCAGAACGATTCATCCCTTTGGCACCGCTGGATAACCAAACGCCAATATGATCTTTATAAGGTGATTTGTCTTTCGAAAATCGGATATCGCGATTGATTCTAAACATGCAATTTTTCACTTCTAGCATTTCTAGCGAAGGATCGAGTGGTTTCATTGCATCAAGAAAATCAGAAACTAATTGCTGATAATCTTTTTTGAAAACTTCATATCTTTTTTTATTGTCCAAGAACCAATCTCTATTATTATTGGCTTTTAAGTCTTCGAGGAATTGCAAACTGTCTTTTGTGAGCATATTTATTTTGTTATTGCAATTGTTTTTTTAGATCTTCTTCACTGATAAAACCGGAATGTTTCCATTTTAATTCCTTGTTTTCATATATCAAAAGTGTTGGAAGTTCACTAATTTTTAGTTCATTAATCATGGTTTTATTTTCATCAGCATCCAATCGGATGATGACAACTTTATCTGCTAAATCTTTTTGCATTTGATCAAGATAGGGTGCCATTTTTTTGCAAGGCGCACACCATTTGGCATTAAAATCAATCAATATTTTTTTGTCTGTATTTAATAATTCGGCATATTCTTGAGGACAAATTCCAATTATTTTTTCACTTGGTTTAGATAATCCAGCCGCATTCCATTTCATCATTCCGCCATCAAGTTGGATTATAGTTTTAAAGCCTAATTCTTCTAATTTAGCTGAAGCTTTGGCACTTCTTCCGCCACTTTTGCAATAAACAAAAACAGGTTGTGATTTGTCTAATTTTTCGACGCCAGCCATAAAATCAGCACCAAGCCAATTGATATTTGTTGCATTATCAATATGTTCCGAAGCGAATTCTTCGGGAGTTCTTACATCTAGAATTTGTGCTTTTGGAGTTTCTTTTATCTTTTTGGCGAAAGCCTCAGGAGCAATAGTTTCTATATTTTTAGAAGGTTGTCCGTTACAGGAAAAAATCGAAAAGGTTATAATTAGAAAGAGTATATGACGAAATTTCATGGTAATTGGTTTTATAATTGAATAGGCTAAAATAAGTATTTTCTATTTGCAATTAAGAAAGATTGTCTTAAAATTATAGGTTTTTAATTTGCGTTTTCAGCTTTTATAAAATAGCTATTTTTCTTTTTGTTTTGGTAACTTTGAATTCTTAGTAGCGCATTTTCCCGAATATCTTCCCAGAATAAATTCACGTCGCCAGTATGGTAATTCGACATCAAAAAAGTTAAATAACGGTAAGGAAAATGTGGCGGTGATATCCAAATTACACCATCACTAATATGAGTTTCAAAGCTGTTTTTGTACATTTTTCCATTAGAATATAAGAATCCTTTATGGAGCTTTCTTTCTGCAATTGCGGTCTCATCCCAAGTCACAGGGTTAATCACGACTTTTCCTTTGTACCATTTATAATTGATTTTGTCAAACTTCTTTTTAAAAGTGTTCCAAGTTACAAATCCGCCAATTTGATCTGGATGTTCCATAAACGAAACGGTGCCAAATTGGTTTTTGTCAAAACCTATTCCCGGCATATAAGCGGCAACAAGTTGGTTTTGCAAATGTTTTCCATCAAAAAAATCATGTAATAATGCCGCAATATGTGTGCTTCCTTGACTATGCCCCGCCAGAATTATTCCGTGACCGTGATTATAATGTTCCAAATAATATTCGAAAGCTGCTTTTACATCGGAATACGCCAATAATAATGCGGTTTTGCCGCCATTTTCTAAATTAGAATAGGAGCGAAGATGCGCTTGGCGATAATAGGGAACGTACAAATTTCCGGAACTTGCCCAAGCCGAAGCTTGAAAATGAACGGCAGTATTGAGCACTTTATTTCGTTGAATGCTGTCTTCTATCGAAACATTCCATCTTTTGTCTTTGTTCGAAACAATTAAAGTGGGATAAACATAGAATACATCAATCGAGTCTTGTGGGTTTTGTACCGAATAAATTTTTAGATTTTCAGGATATTTCTCTGGCAAAACTGCCCAATTTTTGGTAGAGGAATAATCTATAGCTTCTGAAAAAGTAAGAGGTGTTGTTGGGCTATTGATAGTGTTTTGTACCTTGCAACCCGTTAAAAGAAAACCGACAAAAATCAACGATAGAATTTTATACTTCATGTTAAAGGTTTTAAAGTCAGGTAAATATACGAATTATTTAAAAATCAAAGATTGAAAATTTTATACGTTTGATGGGTCGATTTTACAATTTTTTCGGTTCGTTCCGGATGTGTGTCCGAAATAAATAGTTGTCCGAAAGTATCGCTATTTACCATTTCGATTATTTTGGCAACCCGATTTTCGTCTAATTTATCGAAAATATCATCAAAAAGCAAAATGGGTTTAAAGCCACTTTGAGTTTTTAAGAATTCGAATTGTGCCAGTTTTAAGGCGATTAGAAACGACTTTTGCTGCCCTTGTGATCCAAATTTCTTTATTGGATAATTATCAATTTCAAACGATAAATCATCTTTGTGAATTCCAACGCTTGTGTAATGCAAAGCCCTATCTTTATTGATATTTTCTTGCAAAAGCGTTAATAAATCTTTCTCAAATAAATGACTTTCATAAACTAATTGCACGGTTTCCTGCGAATCGGTAATCGCTTGATGATGCGTGTTAAAAATAGGAATAAATTGTTCGATGAATTCCTTTCTTTTTTCGAAAATATATTTTCCAAAACTGTCCAATTGCTCATTATATATAGAAAGCGTATCATTGTCGAAAACGAAATTCAACGCAAAATATTTCAATAAAGCATTGCGCTGACTCATTACTTTTTGATATTGAATCAGCTTTTTCAAATATTGAGGATCCAATTGTGAGATTACGCTATCCATAAATTTCCGACGGGTTTCGCTTCCTTCGACAATCAAATCCGTGTCGGCTGGCGAAATAATTACCAATGGAATAAAACCTACGTGTTCTGAAAATTTATCATAGATTTTTCCGTTGCGTTTCAATATTTTTTTCTGCCCTTTTTTGAGGCTACAAATTATTTGTTCTTTTCTTTCGTTGATTTCAAATTCACCATCAATCACGAAAAATTCTTCGCCATGCTTGATATTTTGTACCGCCAGCGGATTGAAATAGCTTTTCCCGTAAGATAAATGGTAGATAGCATCCAGTACATTAGTCTTTCCAATTCCGTTTTTGCCGACAAAACAATTTATTTTGCCTACAAATTCGAAACTTGCTTCGGAAAAGTTCTTGTAATTGAATAAGGAAATATTTTTTAAATACATTGGTAAAGCTTGCGGTATTGAGAATTTGGTTGGTTCTCCTTGTTTTTTTAAGAGCGTGCAAATTATTGAAAAATATCGATAAAATGGGCTTTTAGTAACTTTCAATGGTAAATATTTTGAAAAGAGAATTTAAGAAGCTTCAAATAAGATAAAATATATTTTTATTTGAATAATAAAGGCTTTTTTTTATGACTATAACAATAAAAATTTTATTTTTGCGGCTCACTAAATTAAAATTAAATGGCTACTTATAATAAAAGAGGATATAAAGCACCAAAAGAACAAGAAGTAAAAGGAGTAAATGAAGTTACTGAAGACATAAAAGTTATTGAAAAAACCAGTACAACTGCAGGCGTTTTTTCAACTTTAGATTCAACGGCATCAAAAACTGAGGATTTTGTTGCTAAAAACCAAAAAATTATTATCGGATTTGTAGCTGGTGTTGCTTTGTTTACCATTGGATATTTAGCGTACCAAAAATTTGTTGCTGCACCAAAACAAGATGAAGCTGCAAATGAAATGTTTGTTGCACAACAAAACTTTCAAAAAGCGACCGAAGGAGTGGCTAGCGACTCATTATATAAACTATCATTAAATGGTTCTGAAGGGAAATTTGGCTTTATAAAAATAGCTAACGAATATTCAGGAACAGATGCAGGAAATCTTGCTAATTATTACGCAGGAATTGCGTACCTTAACACAGGGAAATATACTGAGGCAATTGCTTCTTTAGGAAAATTCAAATCAGAAGATCTTATTTTAAGCGCTTTGGCAAAAGGAGCAATTGGGGATGCTTATTCTCAAAATAATCAACCAAAAGAAGCTTTAGAAAATTATATCAAAGCGGTAGGAGTAAACAAAAATGATTTTACTACGCCACGTTTCTTGATGAAAGCCGGAAAAACAGCTTTGGCATTAGGAAATAAAGCAGATGCTCTTAAATATTTTACAGATATCAAAGAAAATTTCGACGCAACTCCAGAAGCTGCTTCAGTTGATGTATTGATAGGATTGGCTCAATAATTAAGTTTTACAGACTTAGATTCCAAAGATTTTAAATCTGGGATTCTAAAAATCTAATAAGTCTAAAAATCAAAATAAAATGGCAACCGAAAACAAAAATTTATCAGAGTACGATAAGAATTCAGTTCCAGATGCGAAAAATTTTCGATTTGGAATTGTAGTTTCTGAATGGAATGATACCATCACCGAAGGGCTTTGTTATGGTGCTGTTACAGGACTTTTAGAAAACGATGTTCCCTCAGAGCATATAATTCGTTGGAATGTTCCAGGAAGTTTTGAGCTTGTTTATGGTGCAAAAAAAATGTTACAAACCCAAAATGTCGATGCGGTAATCGCTATTGGTTGTGTTATTCAAGGACA
>CANBWX010000055.1 GCA_947373225.1 Flavobacteriaceae bacterium
TTCTTGATGATGATGGGACAAAAAGAAGAGGAATAGTTTTCAGATTTTTAGCATAGAATTTAATTGCAAACCGACAAGTTTTAGAAACTTGTCGGTTTTTTTTGTATTCAGCCTCAAAACTACAACGTGGTAGTCGAATTCATTGAATAATTTTTCATTTTTTTAGTAAATTTCATTCATTTTACTGCTCTTCATTTGTATAAAAACATTAATTTTATGCTATATTTAATTCAAAATAAACAATAAAAATGAGCAAGATTTTAGCAGAAAAATATAGACATCCTTATGCCTTTGATCCGAAATACAAGAAACCAGCAGTGTATTTCTCCATGGAATTTGCAATTGACCAATCTTTAAAAATATATTCAGGCGGTTTAGGTTTCTTAGCAGGTTCTCATATGCGAAGTGCTTATGATTTGAAACAAAACGTTGTTGGGATTGGGATTTTATGGAAAAAAGGATATTACGATCAATACAAACAAGAGGACCTATCAATGGGAGTTCTTTTTCAAGAGAAAATATATCATTTCTTGGAAGAAACCGATATAAAATTTACTATAAAAATCAATAATTCCGATGTTTGGGTTAAGGCTTTCTTTTTAAATCCAAAGACTTTTGGCACCGTTCCAATGTTTTTCCTTTCGACAGATTTACCCGAAAATGATTATTTGGCACAATCAACCACTTTCCGCTTATATGATTCCAATCCAATAGCAAAAATTGCTCAAACGATGGTTTTAGGACTTGGCGGAGCCAAATTATTAGACGCATTAGATTATGAACCAGATATTTATCATTTAAATGAAGCTCACGCCGTTTCTTGTGTATTTCATTTATACAATAAATTTAAAAGTGTGGAAGCCATTAGAGAAAAAATGGTATTTACCACACATACTCCCGAAGAAGCTGGAAACGAGAAACATAACATTCACCTTTTAGAATCATTGAGTTTCTTTGATGGAATTCCACTTGAAAAAGTGCGTGAAATTACAGGAATTCAGGATGATACCTTCAATCATACATTGGTCGGACTTCGATTAAGTCATATTGCCAATGGGGTTTCAAAATTACACGGCGAAGTTTCTCGAGATATGTGGAAAGATCATGCAGGAATTTGCCCGATTATTCATATTACCAATGCTCAAAACAAGAAATTTTGGGTTGATGCTTGGTTAGACGAAGCTTTTAAAAACAAAGATCGAGAAGCATTAATCAAAAGAAAAAATAGATTAAAACAAAAGCTTTTTGAAGTTGTTGCAGACCAAACCGGTAATTTGTTTGACCCAAATATCATAACCATTGTTTGGGCAAGACGATTTGCCGATTATAAACGACCAGATTTAATCACGAGAGATTATAATCGTTTTATAAAATTATTGACGAATATCGATAAACCGGTTCAAATTATATTTGCAGGAAAACCCTATCCGATGGATTTTGGAGCCATACACAACTTTGATAATTTGACGCACATGAGTAAAAACATCAAGAATATGGCGGTTCTTACGGGACACGAATTAAAATTATCGCGTCAGTTAAAAAAAGGTGCCGATGTTTGGTTGAATAATCCAAGAGTTACCAGAGAAGCTTCAGGAACTTCAGGAATGACAGCGGCGATGAATGGCGCAGTTAATTTTTCGACAAATGATGGTTGGGTTCGTGAATTTAAAGACTTGAACAAAACTCAAAATTCATTCGTTTTGCCTATCGTAGATCATAATTTACCAACGCATCAACAAGACGAAATGGATTTGAATAATTTATATAAAATGCTTGAAAATGAAGTCCTTCCGTTGTATTATGACACTCCGAAAAAATGGTGGGATTTAGTAGAAACCAGTATGAAACAAATTGTTCCCTATTTTGATTCCAGCAGAATGGTAGATGAATATTACAAGAAATTGTATAAATAAATCATTTAGACCTGACAGATTTTATAAACCTGTCAGGTCTTTTTTTTAAATCAGTTTACAAACCCGCTTTCAAAACATCAAGATTTCCCATAATAATTGATGGATTTTGTTTGGGATCTAGCCAGTTGACCATCAACTTCATAAATTCTTCTTTGATGGCGACACAACCTGCCGTATAATTAGGTTCATTTAGTGCCAAATGAAAAAATATGGCACTTCCTTTTCCTTTTATAACAGGGTTTGTATTGTATTCTATAACTATGCAATATTTGTAAGCATCATTTTTTAGCAATAAATTTTCGAATGATTTTGCATTCGTAGCACCATTCACATATTTGTTATAATCGGCCGAATTAATGTCGTCAATCCATTTATCGTCTTTGGTCGTTTGCTGATTTTCGAGTAAAGTATGGGTTTGTTTTTCGTAAGAAAATAATTTTCCTAGTTTAAAAATTCCTGTTGGAGATTTTCCGTCACCTTCGATTTTATTTTGTGGTAATGCAAAGCCTTTTTTACCGATTCCAGCTTCAATAGGATTTTGTTTTACAACCCAATGATTCTCTTTTTTTTCCAAAGCCACAAAAACAGTGGTGAAATTTTCTTGTTTATAATTATAAACTACAAGTAATTGGTTCACATTCTCCAACTTATTTTTGTTGATTTCAGCAATTAGCAAAGCATTTCCGATTTTGCTATTATTTGTTTGTGAATAAAGATTAGAAGCAAAAAAAAGTATAATTATCAAAAGATTATTTGAGAGTTTCATTTTATTATTTAGGAATGAAATTAATTTTCGATTCGTATTCAAATGTAGAAAATTAAAGACTGATTATTAAGCAATTTTAGATTTTCCAAAATTACAAAACTTATCAAGAAATAATCTATTAGGAAATTCAACACAAATTTGTTTAATTTGATGTTTTTACCGCAAATCTAAATAATCTACGATTAATGAAATCCTACACCATTCAAGAAATAAACGAAGTTTTAAAAGGCATAATTGTTGGCGATACTTCCATAAAAATAACCGCTCCAGAACAATTAGAATTGGCCAGTACTTCCGAAATTTCTTTTATTGGAAACAAAAAATACGAAAAATTTTGGGATGCATCCAAAGCTTGCGTTGCTGTAGTTAACGAAGATATTTCGATAGAACCTGGAGAAAACAGAGCTTTCATCAAAGTAAAAAATGCAGATTTGGCGATGTCGCAAGTCTTGGAACTTTTCGCTCCTCCTACTCCATTATTCAGTACCGATATTCATCCAACAGCCATAATTGACGCAACAGCCATCATAGGAAACGGAACCCGAATAGGTGCCGGAAGTTATATTGGTCCAAAAGTTCAACTTGGCGAAAACGTTACTATTTATCCTAATGTTACGATTCTTGATGAATGTACGATTGGAAAAAACACAGTAATTTGGTCCGGTGCAGTAGTTCGCGAGCGTTGTCATACAGGCAATGATTGCATTATTCATCCCAATGCCACCATTGGCGCAGATGGATTTGGATTTCGTCCTGATCCGCAAAGAGGCTTGGTCAAAATTCCACAAATCGGGAATGTAGTTCTTGGAAATAATGTCGAAATTGGTGCTAATACTTGTGTTGATAGAGGTAAATTCAGTTCGACAGTTTTAGGCGACGGTTGCAAAATTGATAATTTAATCCAAATTGGTCATAATAGTAAATTAGGAAGATTCTGCATTATGGCGGGACAAAGCGGATTAGCTGGTTCGGTAACTTTAGGAAACGGCGTTATGATTGGCGGAAGCGCTTCTATTACTGACCATGTAACTATTGGCGACGGAGCAATTATTGGTGGAGGTTCTGGTGTTACAAAAGACGTACCAGCAGGAAAAACCTTGTTGGGTTATCCCGCTATTGAAGCTCGTGACACACTAAAACAATGGGCAATTTTGAAAAGATTGGTCAATGAATCGAAGAAGTAGAGTAGTAAAATAATCAAATAAAAAAACACGAATTTCACGAATCTACACGAATTAATTTGTGAAAATTTGTGAAATTCGTGTTTGACTTTTTAATACGTTTTATTGAGCACGCATCAATTATAATTATAGCAAGATGTTCCTTATTTTTCGTAATTTAGCACTCTCTTTATTTTGATAAACACAATTTCATCATGGATTTAAACTTCAATAAAAACGAAGACCACAATAAACTCCTTCTTTCTAATTTGCTCCATAAATTTGCCAAAGTAAAAATGGGCGGAGGCGAACAACGCATTCAAAAATTACATTCAGAAGGTAAAATGACAGCGCGAGAACGCATTAATTATTTGCTTGATAAAGGAAATTGCATTGAAATTGGTGGTTTTGTGGGTGAAGGAATGTATGCTGAATTTGGCGGTTGTCCATCGGGCGGAGTCGTGGTTAAAATGGGCTATATCAGAGGAAAACAATGTATTGTTGTTGCCAATGATGCGACCGTAAAAGCAGGCGCTTGGTTTCCGATTACGGCAAAGAAAAACCTGAGAGCCCAAGAAATTGCCATGGAAAACAGATTACCAATTATATATTTAGTAGACAGCGCAGGCGTATTTTTACCGTTGCAAGACGAAATTTTTCCGGACAAAGAACATTTTGGACGCATATTCAGAAACAATGCCTTGATGAGCAGCATGGGAATTACCCAGATTTCGGCCGTTATGGGAAGTTGTGTTGCCGGTGGTGCCTACCTACCCATAATGAGCGACGAAGCAATAATTGTAGATAAAACAGCAAGTATTTTCTTGGCTGGAAGTTATTTGGTCAAAGCCGCCATTGGCGAAAGTATTGATAATGAAACTCTTGGTGGAGCAACGACACATTGCGAAATTTCGGGTGTTACCGATTATAAAGCCAAAGATGATAAAGACGCACTTGACAAAATAAAAAATATCGTCGACAAAATTGGCGATTATGATAAAGCCGGATTTAGCCGAATTAAAGCGGTAAAACCAGCATTGAAAGAAGATGATATTTACGGCATTTTGCCAAAAGCTCGAAATGAGCAATACGATATGATGGAAATCATCCGTCGCTTAGTAGATGATTCGGAGTTTGAAGCCTACAAAGAGGGCTATGGACAAACCATAATTACGGGTTATGCCAGAATCGACGGTTGGGCTGTGGGAATTATTGCTAACCAACGAAAAGTGGTAAAAACTAAAAATGGTGAAATGCAATTTGGCGGTGTCATTTATTCGGATTCAGCTGATAAAGCCACTCGTTTTATTGCCAATTGCAATCAGAAAAAAATCCCATTAGTTTTCTTGCAAGATGTTACGGGATTTATGGTAGGTTCTAAATCGGAACATGGCGGAATCATAAAAGACGGTGCCAAAATGGTGAATGCAGTTTCTAATTCGGTTGTGCCAAAATTTACGATAATCATAGGAAACTCCTATGGTGCAGGAAATTACGCCATGTGTGGAAAAGCCTATGATCCAAGACTAATTGTGGCTTGGCCAAGTGCCGAACTCGCCGTTATGGGCGGAACACAAGCAGCTAAAGTATTGGCACAAATAGAAGCTTCTTCGCTTAAAGCAAAAGGAGAAATTGTGGATGAAGCCAAAGAAAAACAACTTTTCGAAAAAATAAAAGCCCGTTACGACGAACAAACCTCTCCTTATTATGCCGCTTCCCGACTTTGGACAGATGCTATAATTGATCCTTTGGAAACCAGAACTTGGATTTCGATGGGAATTGAAGCCGCTAACCACTCGCCTATCGAAAAGAAATTTAATTTGGGCGTAATTCAAGTTTAATTATGCGAAAAATATTCTTATTGTTTGCTATTATTTCTTTGATTGCAAATGCACAAAAAATTCATAAAAATGGCAAATACATTGACGTAAATGGCGTAAAATTATATTATGAAATATATGGCGAAGGTGAGCCATTATTGATGATTCACGGAAATGGAGGTTCTTTTGCTTGCTTTGAAAATCAAGTGCCTGAATTCTCTAAACATTTTAAAGTCATATTGGTAGATTGCCGAGGAAGAGGAAATTCTACTTATAAAAAAGGAGTTGAATTGACTTTTGATTTGCAAGTTGATGACATTAGTTTATTTCTCGAAAAGCTAAACATTCCTAAAACAAATGTTGTAGGCTGGAGCGATGGCGGAATAATTGGATTAATGCTCGCTATAAAACATCCTGAAAAAGTAACTAAATTAGTAACAACAGGAGCTAATATTTTTCCTCAAGGCGTTATTCATTTTGACGATATGGAAAAAACGGCTATTGATTTAGAATCTAAAAATACAAATCATGAAAATGATTTAGCAATTGATTTAAACAATTTAGATCTTAATTATCCCAAATTAAACTATTCTGATTTGAATGTTATACAATCAAAAACCTTAATTATGGCCGGGGATCATGATGAAATAAAAAGTGAACACACACTCAAAATCTACGAATCAATTCTTAATGCACAATTGGCAATTTTGCCCAATAGTTCGCATTCGACTTTAATAGATAATCCAAAACTTTTTAATGAAATTGTACTCGATTTTTTATTACAATAATTAAATTGAAAGATGTAATTATTGCTAAAGTTCAATTTTGTCTATTTAACTTTATTTAAATCTTATACTTTTTTACTCCACTACAACGTTATAAATTAGTAACTTAGTATTGAACTATAAACTAAAGTATTATGAACAACGTAAAAGTATTGAATAAATGGGCCAATGCGCACACTTATTTTTCGGTAGATCTGGTACGAATGGCACTTGGAGTATTCTTGTTTATAAAAGGAGTTTCTTTTATAACAAACGCCCAATATTTAGGCGATTTATTAGCCCCAATAGACAAAACTGAAGGAGGTATGTATGGCATGTTTATTATGCACTATGTAGCTACAGCACATTTTCTTGGAGGTATTATGATTGTATTTGGGTTGCTTACCAGATGGGCAATTATTGCACAATTACCAATATTAATTGGGGCAGTGGTTTTAAATTTTATGGGAGAAATGCACTCTCAAAATTTATTTTTATCCTTATTAACTCTCAGTATTTGTCTTTTTTTCTTAGTTTATGGAAGCGGAAAAAATTCGGCAGATTATTATTTCAAAATGCAAGAATAAATTTTAAATAAAAAGGGAAGATTTAAAAATCTTCCCTTTTTGCTTCTACTTAGTTATGTAAATCATTTAATTAAGCAACAATTTCCAAGCTTTCTTTTCTCAATATTTTTCCAGTTGCAGTTTCTTGAAACTTTGTAATAAATACAATTTCTTTCGGTATTTCGAATTTATCAAGAACACTAAAAACAGAATCATCAATTGCAAAAGGTTCTCCTTCAACATAAAGAACTGCTTTTTCGCCAAGAATTTCGTCAGCTTGACCCGAAACAAAATAACGTCTTGGGATAAGTGTAGAAAGTTTGTCTTCGATTTGTTCTGGCATCAATTTTACACCACCGCTATTAATAACATTGTCAAATCTTCCTTCCCAAGCAAATTGCGTGTCAGAAATTAAATTAACAATATCATTTGTAACGATTTTATCTTTACTAATATTCTTGGCATCAATCACTAAACAATGTCTGTCATCAACAGAAACTTTTACATTTGGTAAAACCGTAAATGCTTCTTCGCCAATTTTTTTAGCAGCAATATGAGTAATTGTCTCAGTCATACCGTAAGTTTCATAAATATCTATAGGCAATTTTTCTAATTCTTGCTCTAATGCTTTATGCACTTTTACACCACCAATAATTAGTTTTTTGATTTGTTTCTTTTTCAATTTTTCCAAAGAATTTTTTGCTTGCAAAGGAACCATGGCGCAAAAATCAAATTCTTCATCAATATCTTTTAATGGATCCGAAGTTGGCTCTACAAATTTCATTTCAAGACCTAATATCAAAGAGCGAACAAACATCATTTTTCCAGCTACATAATTCGTTGGCAAACAATGTAACATCGTGTCACCAGGTTGTAAACCAAAGAAATCACCGGTTGCAATTGCAGAATCAAGCATTGCTTTTTTCTCAATTTTTATCACTTTTGGAGTTCCTGTAGTCCCAGAAGTTTTCAATTCGATATACGATTTGTCATCAAACCAATCCAATAAAAAATTTCCAACATGCTGCTCGAAAGGTTCGCCTTCTTTTATAAAACAATAAGCTACATAAAATATTTCATCTCTGGTAATGTGGTAACCGTTCAGTTTAAAACGATTATGTATGTTTTTGTACGTTAATTTGTCCATTATTTTATTTTAAATATTATTAATACTTTGGTTTTCTACTTTACCACTCAGCTTTGTTGACCAATTGGTCCAATTATATTTCTTTGCAAATATAAATAATAGAATCGGATACACAATTGCAATCGAAACTAACATTTCATTTAACATATCAACAGGATTTTCAACACCCGAATATCTAAAAACAGCATCGGTTTGTAGTGCTGAAAAATCCGAAGTTATCAATAATGCCGCAATAAGGTTATTTCCTAAGTGAAAACCCAAGGCAAGTTCCATACTTTCGTCCATTAATGTTATGATTCCAAGGAAAAAACCGGTTCCAATATAAAAAGCCATAACGCCAAAACCCATTTTAGCTACTTCGGGATTGGCACTGTGAAATAACCCGAACATAACCGAGGTGAAAATCAAAGGAAACCATCGGTTTTTGACAAGAATTCCGATTTGTTGCATCAAATAACCTCTGAATAAATATTCCTCATACGCTATTTGGAATGGAAAAAATAAAATACTAATTAGAAATAGTAATCCAAATTTCATTGGATTAAAATTCCAAATTATCCCTTTACTATCCATGAAATAAGACACTGCAAAACCTAGAATTGATAATAATACAATTAATCCTAAAGAAAAGAAAAACCTTTTGAAATCTATTTTGTTTCTGGAAGTTGTTATTGAAAGTATATCTCTATTGTGCAAAGTTTTAACCAATAAAAACAACATTCCTAATAGCAGAATAAATGGTGAAAGGTTGATAATCAGTGACCAATTACTTGGAATTTCTTTCATCGATTTATAAACTTCCTCAAGTTGTTCCTTTGTCATAAAGAAATAAGCAACAAAATTACCAATAAAAACTCCAGCAGTTAATAGTGTCGTAATCAATACGCGCCACCATTTATTATTCCCTTTATAGGCTTGTTCTATAAACATTTTTGAATGGATTGAATTAGTATTTATTATCTTTTTGGTTTGATAATATGCCCGAAAATAATCTAATTTTTCGTTTTTATCCATTACTTTGCAAAAAACTTAACACTTATTTAATGATTCAAATTTATCATAATTCACGTTGCACAAAATCAAGGGAATGTCTCGCATTTCTTGAAGAATCTGGTCAAAAATATGAAGTTATCAAATATCTTGAAAAAGTACCAACTTTTGAGGAATTGAAATTGATAATCCAAAAATTAAAACTAAAACCAATAGAATTAGTACGCAAAAAAGAGAAAATTTGGATAGAAAATTTCAAAGACAAAACAATATCCGATGATGAAGTTATTCGAGCCCTAATCTCAAATCCTATTCTTATCGAAAGACCTATTGTTATCAATGGTGAAAAGGCTGTAATTGCTAGACCTTTAGAGAAAGTAGTTACAATTATTTAATACAATTACTTTGACGGTTTAACAAATCTTTATGATTTGATAGCTAAACCAAAGCAAAGTTTTACTGTCTAAACTTAAAATAATAAATTTTAAAACATGAAAACATTAAAATTGGCTCTGGTATTGATAGCGTTTTTTATTAGCTTTATCAATTATGCTCAAGTAAGACCACAGCTCGCAAAAATTAAAATTACAGGCAAAGTAGTTGAAAAAATTAGCCAACAACCACTTGAATATGCAACAATTACTTTTGTAAATCCAAAATTTCCTAAGGCTAAAACGGGTGGAATTACAAATACAAAAGGAGAATATGATATTGATTTAATTCCTGGTATTTATGATATTAAAATTGAGTTTATTTCATTTAAGCCAACAATTATTAAACAACGAAAACTATTACAAAGTACTAATTTAGGACTAACAAATTTAGAAGAAGATGCTTCACAATTGAATGAAGTTATAGTTCGATCTGAAGTTTCTACAGTTGAAATAAAACTAGACAAAAAGGTTTATAATGTAGGGAAAGATATGATTGTAAAAGGAGGAACTGCAAGTGATGTGCTTGATAATGTTCCTTCGGTAACTGTTGATGGCGACGGAAACGTAAGCCTTCGTGGTAATGATAATGTCAAAATTCTTATTGACGGAAGACCATCAAATGCGATAAATGTTGCTGATGCTTTACGAACTATTTCAGCAGATGCATTGGATAAAGTGGAGGTAATCACAAATCCATCAGCAAGATATGATGCTGAAGGTGGTGGAGGTATTATCAATATTATTCTCAAAAAAGAGAAAACTCAAGGTACTAACGGAACTTTCGTTGCTACCCTTGGTAATCCCCAAAATTATGGCATATCCTCAACCTTAAATTTCAAAAACGAAAACTTTAATCTTTTTTCTACTATAGGCTATAATGATAGCAAAAGCCCAGGAAATTCTATTACAAATACCGATTATCTAAATCCTGATGGTTCTATACAAAAAACAATCGACGAAAAAAATAATAATACAAGATCAAGAAAAGGGTATAATTTTAATTTTGGCACAGATTGGTATCTTGATAAAACACTGACTTGGACAAATGCCATAAGCTATAGAAAAAATGATGGGGCAAACCCTAATAATGACAATATCTATAATTATGAGCCAAATAATGACTTTATAAGTAATCGATTTAATGATCAATATACTAAAACAATGGATGTAGAATACAATACTAATTTTACAAAAAAATTCAAAAAAGACGGTCATAAGCTTACTGTTAGCGCCACATTTGCAAGTGATACCGACGTAGATACATCGATCATAACCAACTCTGTTTATGGATCTCAAAACATAGTGACTCAACAAGCAACCAATAATAATCAATCACAAAGCAGGAATTTATTTCAGGCAGATTATGTTTTACCTCTAGGAAAAAATAGTCAATTTGAAGCGGGTTACAAAGGCGATTTTAATCATTTATTAACTAATTATGGTGTAGGAGATATAGATATTAATGGCAATTATACACCAAATTTGAATTATACAAACACATTAGATTATAGAGAAAAAATAAATGCACTTTACACTCAATTTGGTTCTAAAATAAATAAGTTTTCCTATTTATTAGGCTTGAGATATGAAGATTCTAATATTGATATAAATCTTTTGACCACAAACGATTATACAAACAAAAGATACCATAATTTCTTTCCAAGTGCTTTCCTTACCTACCAAATAACGGATGATAGTAATTTTTCACTTAATTATAGCCGAAGAATTGCAAGACCGCGATCTCGATTCATCAACCCTTTTTCTAATTATTCGAGTAACATCAATATCATGCAGGGAAATCCTAATTTGAACCCTTCCTTTACAGATTCATTCGATATGGGTTATATGACAAAATTGGGAAAAGTGAACCTCTCCTCTTCTATTTATTTCAATAAAACGGCTGATGTTTTTCAATTTATACGACGACCAAACGGCGAAATTGTCACTTCAATCGTAAACGGAGTTACTATACAAACGCCAGTAATGTTGTCGACTCCAATCAATTTATCTAACGAAAACCGTTTTGGATTTGAGTTTAATGCCAATTATTCTCCTTTCAAATGGTGGAAATTAAATGGAAATTTCAACTTTTTCGAAAGCAAAATTTCAGGAAATTATACCTATACTCCTATAAATAGCACTATTCCTGTTTTCGAAAATTTTGATAATACCGCTTTCAGTTGGTTTGCAAAACTTTCTTCTAAAGTTACTTTACCATTCAAAATCGATTGGCAAACTAATGGACAGTATAATGCACCTCAAAATAATGCACAAGGAAGAAGTTTAGGAGTATTTGTGGCAAATATGGCTTTTAGTAAAGATGTTTTAAAAGATAAAGCAACTATAACTTTAAACGCAAGTGACCTTCTTAATTCAAGAAAAAGAATTACCGAAACAAATTTGCCTACGATAAATTCGTATAGCGAAATGCAGTGGCGTATGCGACAAATAAACCTAACATTTACGTATCGATTTAATAAAAAGAAAGCTGAAAAGGAAAAACCACAAAAGAGAGAATCTGATAATGGAGATGATTTTCAAGGATAACAAAAAAAAGGACTCGTAATACGGGTCCTTTTTTTATTGGTGTGAATCAAACTAAACTGATTCTTCTTGCTTCTTTTTTGCTCTTTTCTCTTTGTAAGCTTCCCAAGTCGATCCGCCAACCCAATAGGATACGAAACCAACTAAGAAAAACATTAACCAAAATCCCATTGTAAGGACGGTCAAGAAAAGTAAAAAGCCTAAATACTGTGAGAAATCAAACATTTTTTCCGGAATTTTTGAATGTAGGCACAAATGTATGTTTTATATTTTTTCTTACCAATAAATACTTGAAATTATTTTTTTAAAACAGCAGTAAACCGTAAATTTAGAAAAACATTTTTCAGAAGCTATTTCCAACACCCAAGGCTGAAAGCCGAACTGGCGAAGCAATCCGTTTCAATCTTTATTTGAGGCGAAAAAAAATCGTCTCAAATAAAGGATTTCCACTTCAAACGAAGTTTACTGAACTCCGATGAAAATAAATACTAAGTGAAGTAATCTGGGCTAAAAAAAAGAAAAAAAGATGAAATATAGAATCGAAAAAGACACGATGGGCGAAGTGCGAGTTCCTGCTGACAAGTATTGGGGTGCACAAACAGAACGTTCCCGAAACAACTTCAAAATTGGTTCTTCGGCTTCTATGCCAAAAGAAATAATCGAAGGTTTTGCCTTCTTAAAAAAAGCTGCGGCTTATGCCAATTATGATTTGAACGTTCTTTCAATCGAAAAACGGGATACCATTGCAGCCGTTTGTGACGAAATCCTTGCCGGAAAATTATCCAATGAATTTCCGTTGGTAATTTGGCAAACAGGTTCAGGTACACAAAGCAATATGAATGTGAATGAAGTGATTGCTAATCGGGCGCAAGTTTTAAAAGGATTTGCCATTGGCGAAGGAGAACAATTCATCAAAGCCAATGATGATGCCAACAAATCACAATCTTCCAACGATACTTTCCCAACAGCCATGCACATTGCGGCATACAAAATGGTTGTTGAAAACACAATTCCAAGTATCGAAAAATTGAGAGATACTCTTCTAGTAAAAGCAACCGAATTTAAATCGGTTGTAA
Organism: Flavobacteriaceae bacterium; assembly: GCA_947373225.1. GTDB lineage: Bacteria > Bacteroidota > Bacteroidia > Flavobacteriales > Flavobacteriaceae > Flavobacterium. The sequence continues at coordinate 13,181 of CANBWX010000055.1, forward strand.
AAATAGGTCGCACGCATTTAATGGATGCCACTCCATTGACTTTGGGACAAGAAATTTCGGGATATGCAGCTCAATTAAATTATGGTTTAAAAGCATTAAAAAATACTTTAGCACATTTATCCGAAGTCGCTTTGGGAGGAACTGCTGTGGGAACTGGCTTGAATACGCCTGCAGGTTACGATTTGAAAGTAGCCGAATATATTGCCAAATTCACGGGACATCCTTTTGTAACCGCTCCAAACAAATTTGAAGCTTTGGCGGCACATGATGCGATTGTTGAAACTCACGGAGCTTTAAAACAATTGGCTGTTTCTTTAAATAAAATTGCAAATGATATTCGAATGCTGGCTTCTGGGCCTCGTTCGGGTATTGGCGAAATCATCATTCCAGAAAACGAACCCGGTTCATCGATTATGCCTGGAAAAGTAAACCCAACGCAATGCGAAGCCTTGACGATGGTTTGCGCGCAAGTGATGGGAAATGATGTGGCGATTTCTGTGGGAGGCATGCAAGGACATTATGAATTGAATGTTTTCAAACCTTTAATGGCGGCCAATTTCTTGCAATCAGCACGATTGCTAGGCGATGCTTGCCTATCATTTGACGAACATTGTGCCAGCGGAATCGAACCTAATTACAAACGAATCGAAGAATTGGTCAACAATTCCTTGATGCTGGTTACGGCTTTGAATACTAAAATCGGCTATTATAAATCGGCTGAAATCGCTCAAACCGCACACAAAAACGGAACAACTTTAAAACACGAAGCGATTCGTTTGGGGTATGTTACCGCCGAAGATTTTGATGCTTGGGTAAAACCTGAGGATATGGTGGGAAATTAAGAATTGTGAATTATAAGTTATGAGTTGGAAACCTGTAATTTGAAATTACAGGTCTTTTCAAAGTCCTAATTTCTTAATTCAAAAGCAATCCATACACCTGATTCGCAATTTCTATTTCTTCATTTGTTGGGATAACTAAAATTTTGGTTTTCGATTGCGGAGCATTGATTTCTCTGATTTCTTTCGAACGCATTTCGTTTTTAGCATCGTCTAATTCAATTCCGAAATACTCCATATCCGTACATACCAATTGGCGCATATAAGAAGAGTTTTCTCCAATTCCTGCCGTAAAGATTATGGCATCCAAGCCGTTTAAAACAGCGGCATAAGAACCAATATATTTCTTGATTCGGTACGCATTCATCGCTAAAGCTATTTGACAATCTACATTTCCTTGTCCAGCATTCGATTCAATATCTCTTAAATCACTAAAACCAGTAAGACCTAACATTCCACTTTGTTTTTGCAACATTGTATTCACTGCATCAAGCGAATAACCCAAAGTATTTACTAGATAAAAGATCACCGATTGATCAACATCGCCACTACGAGTTCCCATAATAAGACCGTTCATTGGTCCAAAACCAAGTGTGGTATCCATACTTTTTCCGTCTTTTATCGCTGTCATACTGCAGCCATTTCCTAAATGTATGGTGATAATTTTGGAACTATTTTGCAAATGTTTAATGGCTTTTTCCGAAACATATTTATGACTCGTACCGTGAAAACCATAAACACGAATTTTATTTTCCGTCAAAAGATAATTAGGCAATGCATATTTATAAGCCACAACCGGCATAGTTTGGTGAAATGCCGTATCAAAAACTGCTACTTGTTTGGCCGTTTCAAAAATGGCTGATGCTACATTTATTCCTTCTAAATTGGCGGGATTATGCAAAGGAGCCAATTCGAAAAGCTGTTTTATTTTTTGTTTAACTTCTTCGGTAATGATTGTTGTACTCGTGAAATTGCTTCCGCCATGTACCACACGATGACCAACTGCATTAATTTCCTGAGTGCTTTTGATTACTCCTACTTTTTCGTCCATCAATAAAAGTGCGATTTTCTCCAAGCCAATTTTATGATTCGCAATTGGCAAAGATTCCTCTATTTTATTGATATTGGTTACGTAGCTCAAATTGGAAGTTTCCAACCCTATTCGGTCAATCATTCCGGAACAAATTACATCCTTCGAAGGCATTTCGATTAATTGGTATTTTATGGAAGAACTGCCCGAGTTTATTATTACAATTTTCATTTAAAAATTTATTAAAAGATTAAAAGATTCAAATATTTAAAGATTAATCTTTGAATCTTTAAATATTTCAATCTTTAAATTAAAAAGCTACAATCCTTGCGCTTGAATAGCTGTAATTACAACCGTATTTATAATATCATCAACGGTACAACCGCGGCTTAAATCATTTACAGGTTTGTTTAATCCTTGCAACATTGGTCCAATTGCCAAGGCACCCGTTTCTCTTTGAACTGCTTTATAGGTATTATTTCCTGTATTTAGATCAGGAAAAATCAAAACGCTGGCGTGTCCTGCTACTTCCGAATTTGGCATTTTGCTTTGCCCTACAACAGGATCAACGGCTGCATCATATTGAATAGGCCCTTCGATTTTTAAATCAGGACGTTTTTGTCTGACAATTTCGGTTGCTGTTCTCACTTTATCAACCTCATCTCCTTTTCCCGAAGAACCAGAAGAATACGAAAGCATGGCAATTTTAGGTTCAATTCCAAAAGCCAAACTAGAATCGGCTGATGAAATTGCAATTTCTGCCAATTGTTCTGCCGTAGGATTTGGATTAATGGCGCAGTCGCCAAAAATAGAAACTCTATCTTCTAAACACATGAAGAAAATAGAGGAAACTACCGAAGAATTGGGTTTGGTTTTAATGAATTGCAAAGCGGGCAAAATAGTATGTTGCGTCGTATGTGCCGCTCCCGAAACCATACCGTCAGCATCGCCTTTATAGACCATCATCGTACCAAAATAAGAACCATCTTCCATTAAATCTTTAGAGATTTCTAAGGTCATTTTCTTTTCTTTTCGTAACTCATAATAGGTATTTACATAATCATCATAATGCTCTGAAGTTCTTGGATTGATGATCGTAACTTTAGAAAAATCGAAAGTCAAACCTAGTTCTGCAACTTTACTTTCTATTTGTTTTTTGTCGCCAATAATAGAAATATCAACCACGTCCATAGCCAATAATCTTGCAGCGGCTATAATAATCCTGTCGTCATTTCCTTCTGGCAAAACAATATGTTTACGATGCTGTTTGGCTCGTTTAACCAAGTTATATTGAAACATTTTTGGCGTCATTCCTTCAGCTTCAAACTTAATGAATTTTTCGGTTAAGCTATCTATGTCTACATATCTTTCGAAAGTGTCTATTGATGTTTGAATTTTATGCTTATTATCGGCATAAATTTTAGGTTTTATATCTCCTATTTTATTAGAAATCATATATGTACCACCTTCTACCGCAATAATTGGTACAACTGTAGAAAGTCCTTCAATCAGCTTTAGAATACTATCTTCGGGAACTAAATTACCCGTTAAAATTATCCCTGAAATCGAAGGATAATTGATAGATTCATTGGCCTGTAAAGCTCCAAGAATAATATCAGCTCTATCGCCAGGCGTGATTACAAGTGCATTATCTTTCAAATTCAGTAAATAATTTTGCAACTGCATGGCTCCAATACTGAAACTTCCAATTTGATTATTCAAAAATGCAGCTCCAAATAATACCTTGGCATTTAGCACTTTTACAATTTCTTGGATAGTAGGATTGTTTAAACTCGAAATAATAGGAATTGTATTTATCAAAACGTTTTCTGGCAAACTTTTTTTCAACCCAGCGGTTACTAATTCCAGATTTTCAGGTTGCACTTTATTGGCAATTACCGCCAAAACCTCAACCTCTTTTACCTTGAAAGAATCATAAATTAGATAAAGACTATCTACTAATTCTTCGAGAGTTTTTCCTGCACCAGAGCCTACAATAATTGCTGGAATTCCTAAGTTTTTGGCAATTAGAACATTCATATCAAGTTCTATAGCCGTTCCTTCTCCCGAAAAACTAGTTCCTTCGACTAATATAAAATCAAATCGTTCTTCGAGTCGTTTGTATTTTTCGATAATCAAATCGATTACTTCGCCAATTTTTCCTTTATTTTTTTTCTTAATCAACTTGCTTTTGGTAATCGCATAAGCATCTTGATAGGAGATGTCTAACCCGAAATTCTTGATTACAGTTTCAATATGATTATCTACATTTCCTTCATCAAAGTCTTCGACAATGGGTCTAAAATAGCCCACTTTGGCCGTTTTATTGATAAGCATACTCATCAAGCCCAATGTAACAATCGATTTACCACTATTTTTTTCGCTAGTGGCAATATATATGGCCTTATTCATTCTTTATATATTAAAATTTTTATTCCAATTTTGTTTGTATTCAAGTAATAGCAGATTATAAGCTAAATCTTTCTACTTTTTTTATGCGAAATATTTTCAAAGCGAAATTACGGAAATCTATTATATCGAATTGTGATATTTATCATTTGTTAAAATAATTTCAAAAAAAACGAGTAATTGCTTACTCGTTTTTAATCTATCAATATCTTTAGAAGTACACAATTATTTCTTTTTCTTTGGTTCTCCTGAACTAGATACATTTACAAACTTAGCTTCTGTAGGATTATAAGTCAATTTATTTTCCTGTGTTTTACCTTTTAAAATCACATCTCCATCTTTTGTTAAACTTAAAATAAGACCTTCATTTCGAACTCTTTGTATGGTCTCAGAAGCGTTTTTATTAGCATCTAAGAAATGTATTTCCTTGATTTTATTTATCGTTTGAGCGTTCGACAACAATTTAGTTTTTGTAGTCACATCACAAATTTCTGTATATGTAGTTGTCATATCTTCAGTTTTGAGTTTGGTTTCGGTAACCTTATTCTCTGTCCAAGACACACTATATAACTTCACTCCTTTTGTAGTAAAAGGGATAATTTTGCATTCTGTAGGTAATTTATTTCCTTCAATACTTTTTAATAAAATTGTTTCTTTTTCTGCCCCTTTATTGGCAATAAATAGATAAAAATTATTCTTAATTACTTCAGCAGTAATATTATCAGATTTTGCTAAAACGGATGAAGATTGTTTTTCTTTTATTTTCTTTTTTTGACTATAAATTGTATTGCAGCATAAGGAAAGGGCAAGAAATAGGATTATTTTTTTCATATTTTTATCTAGATTTTAAAGTTGC
>CANBWX010000056.1 GCA_947373225.1 Flavobacteriaceae bacterium
TATTCATAACCCGCAATTATCATTCGCGCCACCCAGAAAAACAAAATATCCGGACCGGTAACTAAATCATTTGTTGGATAATAATATTTGAAATCTTCGTTTTCTGGATCCATAATTCCACCAAAAACCGACATTGGCCATAGCCAAGACGAAAACCAAGTGTCGAGAACATCCTTATCTTGAATAAGATCTTCAAATTTTAATTTTTCTAAAATACTGATTCGACTTTCAGCTATTGCTTTTCGAATTAAAAACGTGTCTGTATTTATATTATCATCATTTTTTATAGTTTCCTTTCTAAGGATTTTAATTTGGTCTTCTTTCTGATAATTAAATTTATTATATGCGTCCTCTTTTGTTTCAGCTACAATAAAAAAATCTCTATTAGCAGAATACCAAGCAGGAATTTGTTGTCCCCACCATAATTGACGGGAAATATTCCAATCCCGAATATTATTCAGCCAATGCGCATACGTATTATTAAAACGAGCCGGATGTAATTTAATCTCGCCATCAACCAAAACAGATTTTATTGCCGGTTTCACCAAATCTTCCATTTTCAAGAACCATTGATCCGATAAACGAGGTTCGATTACGGCTTTTGTTCTTTCGGAAGTTCCCACTTTATTCAAGTGAATTTCGGTTTTTGCCAAAGCTCCGATTGTTTCCAGTTCTTTGGCTATTTCTTCGCGAACCACAAAACGGTCTTTTCCTTGGTAATTTAAACCAAAACTATTTAGCGTTGCATCTTCATTGAAAATATCGATGATCTCCAAATTATGTTTTTCGCCCAAAGCTTTGTCCTTCATATCATGCGCTGGAGTCACCTTCAAGCAACCCGTTCCAAACTCGATATCAACATATTCGTCTTCGATAATTGGAATCACACGACCACAAATTGGCACAATCGCTTTCTTTCCTTTCAAATGTGCAAAACGCTCGTCATTAGGATTAATACAAATCGCCGTGTCACCAAAAATAGTTTCGGGACGCGTTGTGGCAACTGTTAGAAAGTCTTCACTTCCTTCGATTTCATATTCTATAAAATATAATTTTCCTTGTTGTTCTTCGTAAATTACTTCTTCGTCAGACAAAGTAGTTTTTGCTTCCGGATCCCAGTTTACCATTCGATAGCCTCGATAAATCAAGCCTTTGTTGTATAAATCGACAAAAGATCGAATCACCGAAGCGGACATATCTGGATCCATGGTGAATTTTGTACGATCCCAATCGCATGAGCAACCCAATTGTTTGAGCTGTTCTAGAATTGTTCCTCCGTATTTATCAGTCCATTCGTAGGCGTGTTTCAAAAATTCTTCACGACTTAAATCCGATTTATTGATTCCTTCTGATTTTAATTTGGCAACCACTTTGGCTTCCGTTGCAATCGACGCGTGATCGGTTCCAGGAACCCAACAAGCGTTGAAGCCTTTAAGACGCGCTCTTCGAATCAAAACATCTTGAATAGTATTGTTCAGCATGTGCCCCATGTGCAAAACTCCCGTCACATTTGGCGGTGGAATTACAATCGTATAAGGCGTTCTGTAGTCTGGTTCCGAATGAAAATAATTATTTTTCATCCAGTAATCATACCATTTATTTTCAATAGTTTTGGCGTCGAATTGTGCAGGAATTGTCATTTTTGTGTTTATTTGTTTAATCGGTTATTTGTTGAATCGATTAACCGAATAACCGATTAAACAAATAAACCTTTTACTTTGGTCTGATTTTTGTAATTCTAATTGGCAACAAAAGTAAATAATTAAGTACAGTATAAAAAGAGAAATAAATAATTGTACATTAATTAAAACAAAGTATATTTACTCACAATGAAGTTAAAAAAATTACAAATGAAAAATAGAATCACTTTTATATTAATCCTATTAATAAGCAGTTTTAGTTTTGCTCAAAATGGACCTAAAATTGAGTTCAAAGCAGCAGACAACACAATAGATTACGGCACAGTTACCAAAAAAAAGGATAATGGTATTCGCTCTTTTGAATTTACTAATACTGGTAATGCGCCTTTGATTATTAGCAATATTCTTTCTACTTCTGGTTTTTCGATTTCCTCAAAACCAACCGAGTCAATTATGCCAGGAAAAAAAGGGAAAATTGATATAAAATACAGTATGACTCCTGGTCCCATCAGAAAAACAATTACTGTTGAATCTAACGCCGTGAATTATGACGGAGGTAGAATCGCGCTAAAAATAAAAGGAGAAGTTATTGCAGATTAATACTTATTCGAAAACTAACAAAAGAGCCTCTTGATTCATTTCAAGAAGCTTTATCGTTTATAAAACATTCAATAATTGAAATTTAAACACCAAGACTTTTCCTTGTCTCTCCACTTCAAATGTAATCCATTTTTCCACTTCTGATTTTAGGAGTGAATTAATTTCATTCAAGGTATATTTATAGGCTGAGGTATTATTAACACGAACTATAACATCTCCTTTTTGCAAACCACATAAAGCTGCCGGGGAATTTTTTCGAACATTTCCAATCAGATAAATTGGTTTTAAAACAAATTTATATTTGAAATTATTTTCGGATTCGTTTTCTTTTAAAACTTGATCCGCTGATTTTACAATTGGAACCGTTTCTAAACGAACCGTCTCCTGAACCCACTGCAAACCATCATGTTGAATTTCGACACCGCTTTTATTATAACTAAAAGGCGAATAGAAATCTCCGTTTTTTCGTAAATACATTTTCTGATTTTGATAGTCAAAAACCACCAAAAATCTTCTTAGAATTTCGGATCCAACAGAACCCGAACGATCTTTTACCAGCTGTACATTTTTTATCGACGAAGAATCAGGAAAAGCGATAATCGGATTATAAAATTCGAAATCAGCCATCGTAAATTTAGAAATCTGAGCTCTTTTGCCTTCTACATCGCCACTAAAACCTTGACCAAGATAATCTGCGAAATTTTTTGCAGGAACTTTTATCGCTTTTGGCTTATTTTCGAAAAGCCAAATTGCATCACTGTTTCCAATATCAATCAATAATTTCACGGGGATTTCAACAGAATTCATGACAACTTTGCTGTTTATATAAGGTTTTAACCTTTCGATAGTTATTGGTACTTTTTGGAATTTGCGCTCAATCCTTTTTCTATTTTTATCATTATCCCGATAAACCGTAATTCGCTTTCTATCATAATCAATTTCAACTAAATTATTTTTTAGAAAATGATAGCCAATAATTCCATTCACGGGGATTCCTATACGTGAGGAAAGGTTAAAACTCTGATCTAGAACAATGTATAACAAGTGACCACTTGATTTTAAACCTCTTATTTCCAAGGTGTTATTAGCTGATTTTAAACCTTCAACAGATTCCTCTTCGCCTAAACCTCGTAAAGTTATTTTTTCGATGTTGAAAAAACTAACTTCTTTTTTGTCTTCCATACTAAAGAGAATTGTCTCTTCGACACCGGAATCCAACAAAAAATTCAATTCTACCCCATTGACTTTTATGGGAATAAAGATTAAATTATTGATAAATTTAAAAGGAATTACAGTTTTATTGACGCCTTTTTCGAACAAAAAACCTTTCTGCCCGAAAACAGAAAAAGCAAAAATGAAAATGAAAATTACTGGGAATAATTTTTTCATTATAAAAGGTTTCTATAAAGTTACTGAAAATATAGAACGCCATCACCTTTTTATAGGTAAAATAAGAGTATTGACAGTATTAAATTCGGAAAAAAAATCGCAAATTTGCACCAAACAATTACAATCATGCCTGAAATTTCAATCAGAGGTCGAAGAATGCCCGAATCGCCAATCCGAAAATTGGCACCTTATGCAGAAATAGCAAAGAAAAAAGGTCATAAAGTGTATCATTTAAACATTGGACAACCCGATATAAAAAGCCCAGAAATCGCCATTGAAGCGATAAAAAATATTGATTTAGATATTATAGAATATGGCCCTTCTGCAGGTTACGAAAGTTACCGAAGAAAACTAGCTGATTTTTACACCAAGCAAGATGTAAAAGTTGCTTTCGAAGACATCATGATAACCACAGGTGGATCTGAGGCACTTTTGTTTGCCCTTGGAAGCATCATGGATCCGGGAGATGAACTTATTATTCCTGAACCGTTTTATGCCAATTATAGCGCTTTTTCGGAAGAATCTAGTGCTACAGTTGTACCTGTAATTTCTAATTTGGAAAGTGGTTTTACGCTTCCGACAATTGAAGAATTTGAAAAAGCAATTACATCAAAAACTAAAGCTATTTTGATTTGCAATCCGAATAACCCAACAGGTTATTTATATTCGGAATCCGAAATAAACCAATTGGGAGAATTGGTAAAAAAACACGATTTATTTTTAATCGCAGACGAAGTATATCGTGAATTTATTTACGACGAAAGAGATAAGCACTTTTCGGTGATGAACTTGAAGGGAATTGAGCAAAATGTAATTATGATCGATTCAGTTTCCAAAAGATACAGTATGTGTGGAGCTCGTATTGGTTGTATGGTGACTAAGAATAAAGAAGTTATTTCTGCCGCAATGAAATTTGCGCAGGCACGTTTGTGTCCACCAACAATTGAACAAATCGCTTGCGAAGCTGCAATAGACACTCCTCAAAGTTATTTTGACGAGGTGATTTCTGAGTATAAAGACCGAAGAGATACTTTGATTAGTGAATTAAATAAAATAGAAGGCGTTCTAGTAACGACTCCAAAAGCTGCTTTTTATTGTATTGCTCAACTTCCGGTTGACAATACCGATGATTTTTCGCAATGGTTATTGGAAAGCTACAATTTAGATAAAGAAACTGTAATGCTGGCTCCAGCCGCTGGATTTTATGCAACTCCAGGTGTTGGTTTAAACCAAGTTCGAATTGCTTATGTCTTGAAAAAAGAAGATTTAATTCGTGCCGTACAAATTCTAAAAGTGGCAATTTCGGCTTACAATTCCGAAAAAAAACAGTCCATTTTAAAGACCGCCGATAAAGAAAATGCTTAATTTAATTAATAAAAGCCATTGAAATTCTTTGGCTTTTATTAATTATCTTTACCCCTTAAATTCACACACCCATTATAATAGTAACTTTTTGATGATGAACAACGAAGAATTTCATGACGAAATAGGCGAAAACCATATTAGCTTATCTGCTGTAAACCCGGTAAGAGAGGATGCTTTTGACATTTCAGATGATGAAAAAATTGAAAAAATAAAAAAAGATGTCGAAAACATTCTGATAACTCTTGGAATGGATATGACGGATGATAGCCTGAAAGGAACTCCGAATCGTGTAGCCAAAATGTTTGTAAAAGAAATTTTTGGAGGTCTAAATCCTGCCAAAAAACCAAGCGCTTCAACATTCGATAATGGCTATAAATACGGAGAAATGTTGGTCGAAAAAAACATAACTCTTTACTCTACTTGCGAACATCATTTGCTTCCAATAATTGGTAGAGCGCATGTTGCGTATATCTCAAAAGGACGCGTTATAGGCTTATCAAAAATAAATAGAATTGTTGAGTTTTATGCCAAAAGACCTCAAGTTCAAGAACGTTTGACGATGCAAATCGTACAAGAACTTCAAATCGCTTTAGGAACTGAAGACGTAGCTTGTATTATCGATGCAAAACATCTTTGCGTTAATTCTAGAGGGATTCAAGATATAGAAAGCAGCACCGTAACGTCAGAATTTGGAGGGGCTTTCAAAAACGAACAAACCCGCAGAGAACTTTTGAATTATATACAATTAGATACAAAATTCTAATCCTCTCCCCGACCCTCTCCAAAGGAGAGGGAGCCAAATCTAAAAAATTGGAGTAAGAAATAAATTATTACTAACACATTCGCCTCTCGACTCCCTCCCCTTCGGGGAGGGCTGAGGTGGGGAAAACTAGAAACCACAATGCCATTATATAAAACCCAAACTTTAAAAATATACAATTCTCTTTCGGGAGAAAAAGAGACTTTCACTCCTATTCACGAAGGAAATGTGGGGATGTATGTTTGTGGACCAACGGTTTACAGCAATGTGCATCTTGGTAATGTGCGTACTTTTATGTCGTTTGATGTGATATTCAGGTATTTTTTGCACTTAGGCTACAAAACCCGCTATGTAAGAAACATTACCGATGTGGGTCATATTGTGGATGATGTGGATGATGGCGAAGATAAAATTGCCAAAAAAGCACGTTTAGAGCAGCTTGAACCCATGGAAGTGGTACAACAATATACCGTAGATTTCCATGATATATTGAGCTTATTTGGTTTTTTACCTCCAAGTATCGAACCAACAGCAACCGGACATATTATTGAGCAAATTGAAATCGTCAAAAAAATTATTGATAATGGATTTGCTTATGAAGTTAATGGTTCTGTATATTTTGACGTTGTTAAATATAACAAAACCAACAATTACGGCATTTTAAGCGGCCGAAACATTGAGGATATGTTAGCCAACACAAGAGATCTTGATGGTCAAAGCGATAAGAAAAATGCACAAGATTTTGCGCTTTGGAAAAAAGCTGAACCCCAACATATTATGCGTTGGCCTTCGCCATGGAGTGATGGTTTTCCGGGCTGGCACCTAGAATGTACCGCCATGAGTACCAAATATCTAGGAAATCATTTTGATATTCACGGTGGCGGAATGGATTTAAAATTCCCACATCACGAGTGCGAAATTGCCCAGAATCAAGCTTGCACTGGACATACACCTGTAAACTATTGGATGCACGCCAATATGCTGACTTTGAATGGTAAAAAAATGGCTAAATCTACCGGAAACAATATCTTACCAAGGGAGATCATCACTGGCGAGAACCCAATTTTAAGCAAAGCATTCTCCCCTAGCGTGGCACGTTTTTTTATGTTGCAAGCGCATTACAGAAGCAATCTTGACTTTACAAATGATGCTATTCTTGCTGCAGAAAAAGGTTTTTATAGATTGATGGAAGCAGTTGATGGTTTAGCAGCAATCACAGCAAGTGCTACTTCTACTCTTGATATTTCAAGTTGGAGACAAAGTTGTTATGACGCGATGAATGATGATTTTAATAGTCCAATATTAATTGCACAATTATTCGAAGGCGTTCGTTTTATCAACTTATTAAAAGATAATTCGGCTACACTAACAGCCGAAGATTTAAAAACACTAAAAACTTTAATGCATTCATTTGTGTTTGATGTTTTAGGTTTAAAAGACGAGAAAGCAGTTGGTAATAATAACGAAAAACTGGAAGGTGTCGTTCACATGCTTATTGGCATGAGAAATGAAGCTAGAGCTAATAAGGATTTTGCAATGTCAGACCAAATTCGAGATCAATTGATTGCTTTAGGAATCCAACTGAAAGACGGAAAAGAAGGTACAACATTTAGTATTCAATAAACTGTTTTTAGCAAACCAAAATGAAAATTATGCTTTCAAAAATCTTAATATTTCCTTTTGTTTTTTTAGTGCGTTTTTATCAAAATGCGATTTCCCCTTTCACACCAGCAGCCTGTAGATTTGAACCCACTTGTTCCAGTTATATGATCGAAGCGTTGCAAAAACACGGTTTATTTTATGGTGGTTTTTTAGGAACAAAAAGAATATTAAGTTGTCATCCTTGGGGCAAAAAAGGCTACGATCCAGTTCCTTCAAAAAAATGTAATCACAAGGATTGTTAAAAAGAATCAAACTCAAAACAAAAAAATGTATTTTTACAGTAAATAAAAAAGACAATGACACACGCTTTAAATATAGTTTGGAATCCTTCGGAAGGGATTGATTTAGGTTTTTTTGTAATTCGTTTTTACAGCTTAATGTTTGTAATTGCCTTTGGTTTAGGCTGGTATATTATGAAAAACATTTTCGAAAGAGAAAATGAATCCTTAGAAAAGTTAGATTCCTTGTTCATTTGGATTGTTTTATCTACGTTGATAGGTGCTAGATTAGGTCATGTTTTGTTTTATGATTGGGAATATTTTCGCAATCATTTACTAGAAATATTTTTGCCTTTTAGATTTGATCCAAAATTCGAATTTACTGGTTACCAAGGTCTTGCAAGTCATGGAGCAGCAATTGCAATAGTTGTGGCTATGTATTTTTTCAGCAAAGAAATAATGAAAAAACCCATGTTATGGATCTTAGACAGAATAGTAATTCCAGTTTCAAGTGGTGCTGTTTTTGTACGATTTGGAAATTTTTTCAATTCTGAAATTGTTGGAAACGAAACTACATCCCCCCTTGGAATTCGATTTGTTAGAGATCATTTCACACAAAGAGATGCTGTAAATGCAACACAATTAGCTACACCAAAAGAAGCGTATCACGCCATAGTAACAGATCCTAAGTTTGCCGATTTATTGCAACAAGTCCCCGCAAAACATCCAACACAATTATACGAAGCGTTCTTTTACATTTTTGTATTTGCGATCTTATTCTATATGTATTGGAAAACGGAAGCAAGACAAAAATCAGGATTCTTATTCGGATTATTCCTTGTTCTTTTATTCACGGTTCGTTTCTTTGTCGAATTTTTGAAAGAAAGTCAAGGTGGTTTCGAAAAGTCATTAGGATTACTTTCAACCGGACAATGGCTTAGTATTCCTTGTGTTTTGGTTGGATTATACTTTGTATTTACTGCCGAAAAGCCAGTTCACATTTAAGAAACTAATTATTATATTCTAAAAAAGCTTCCAAATTGGAAGCTTTTTGTTTTTATCGTTTCAAAGAAAAATGAGACTTAAATTTTTTGAGGTTATTTTGTTCTGTGTATTCAACGGTAAACCAATAATCTGTTGAAGGCATTGGATGTCCTGTATAATTTCCATCCCAGCCAGCACCACTCGGACTGATTTCCTTCAATAATTTTCCGTAGCGGTCAAATATATAAATCCTTGAATCTAATTGGTTTTTTAAATCAAAAATATTCCACGTATCGTTAAATCCATCGCCGTTTGGAGTGAAAAATTTTGGATAATTAATAACCAAAACATTATCAACTGTCATTGGCGTATTGCATCCATAGAAATCTTTAACAGTTATCGAATGAGTTCCAGAAGCAACATATTCAAATATTGGACTATCTTGAAAAGGCCCATAATCTAATTGATACAAATAATTTCCGGGAGCTGTAGCGCTAACAGTAACTATTTGATTATCTGCGAAAGCATTCGTAACTGTCCAATCAACTTTAACCAAAGTATTGGCTGGATTTACTACATCGATGCTAACCGTTATCGGTGTTATAGAGGCACATTGACCAGCATTAGGTGTAAAAGTATAAGTTATATTTCCCAAAACAGAAGTATCTACAAATGCTGGATTCCACACTCCAGCAATTGATGGTGTGTTAGCCGAGTTTTTTGGTAAAACTGGAGCAGTTGAATTTTGACAAACTGTTGTTGGTATTCCTATAAAAACTGGTACAACTAATGGTTTCACTGTAACGGGCAATATTTTAGACAATGCACAAGGAAACAATTTTGGATCTGGTGTAAAAATGTAATTTGTTGTTCCCGCTGTTGTTGTGCTAATTGTTGCTGGACTCCAAGTTCCTGTTATTGCGGGGCTATTTGTTGGATTTGACAAAGAAGCTGGCACATCATTTATACAATAGGTTGTTTGAATTGAAGCAAATGTTGGAGTTACAGATGATGCACCGCAAGGAACACTACAAGTCAACGTTTGTGTAGCACACGGATGAGTTGCTGCAGTTAAAATTAATGTTGCTGATTGTCCTGGTAACATTCCGAAAACTTGATAATGTGAAAATCCAGTATTCCCCGTAACAGGAGCACCTCCTTGAATCGAATAAGAATAATTATAAGAATTGTCAGAAATTAAAGGGTTATTTGCCCAATCAAAAAAAACAGAACTATTTTTATCCGCTGCCAAAATTTGTGAAGCATCACATCTAAAGGTCAGGATAGTTGCTCCATTATCAGCAACAACGTTAACAACAATAGAAACACGAGAACTTTCGACACCGCCAATAGTTTGACTAACGTAATAAGTTGTAGAACCAACTGAAGTTGTATCTGGAGTTGGTGCTATAGGCGATGCAATACCTCCAACTGCAGTTGTACCGTACCAGTTATGAATTGCTCCTACTGAAAATATTGCAGTCAATGGCACGGCAGCACTATTTTGGCATAAATAGATAGGCGTAGTTATTGTTGGAGGTGCTGTCACAAGAATTATGCTTCTATTGCTAAAACAATTGTTAATAGTTAAAACAGTTGCATTAGAAAAAGTAGTAATCAAAAACAAACAGATGAATGACTTTATTATTTTTTTCATTGTTTTAAGTTTTGGGTTACTTTAAAATTTGGGGGATTATAATAATATTGAGTAAATATATAAAAATAAATTTATTCGATAAACTCATAACAAAGGAAAAAGCTCATTGGCACTTGGTTTACTAATAAACAAAAAAAAGACTCGAATTTTATTCGAGTCTTTCCTATTATCTAAAATTGAATTGTCTTAAGAATTATGAGACTCTTCAATTTTTTTATGCTCTGCTTCTGACATAGTATCACATAATACTGGAGTGGCAATAAACAATGAAGAGTAAGTTCCTACTACAATACCAATAAGCATTGCAAAAATAAATCCTCTAATTGACTCACCACCAAAAATAAACATGATTAACAACACCATAATCATTGTTAATGAAGTATTAATAGTTCTAGACATTGTACTATTAATAGATTGATTTACAATACTATTAAAATTACCTTTTGCTTTTTTACCATCTAAAAATTCACGAACTCTATCAAATACAATAACCGTATCATTCATTGAATAACCAATTACTGTAAGAATCGCAGCAACAAAGTGTTGGTCGATTTCCATACCAAAAGGCATATATTTATACAATAAAGAGTAGATTCCTAATACGAAAATAACATCATGTATTACAGCTGCAATCGCTCCTAAACTGTATTGCCATTTTCTAAAACTGATAACCAAATACAAACCTACGATAAGCATCGCTCCAAGAACTGCCCAGTACGCATTAGTTTTAATATCCTCAGCAATTGTAGGTCCTACTTTTGAAGCTAATACAATACCGTATTTTTTACCATCATAAGCATTCACAAATTTATCATAGGTTAATCCCGCAGAATAGTATTTTTTTAAATTATCAAACAATAATTTATTTACTTCTAAATCCGCTTGGATTCCGTGTTCTTTTACCTTGTATTTTGTGGTAATTTTTAATTGATTATCGTTACCAAAAACTTTTGCTTCAGCACTTCCAAAAACTTTTACAAGTTCTAGTTTTACTTGTTCTGCTTGAACCGGTTTCTCAAAACGTACTTGAAAAGTTCTTCCACCAACAAAATCTACTCCTTCATCTAAACCGTTTGTTGCTAATGAAATAATACTTACTATCGTTACAACTGCAGAGAATAAATAAGTCCATTTTTTGATTTTCAAGAAATCAAAGTGGAAATTAGTAAAGAAGTTTTTAGAAAATCCAGTAACAAATGATAATTTATTGTTTTTGCTAATGCTCCAATCAATAAATATTCTTGCGATAAAAATAGAAGTGAATAAAGAGGTAATAATACCAATTAACAAAGTAGTAGCAAAACCTTTAATTGGTCCTGAACCAAAGATAAACAAAACAGCACCTGTTAAGATGTGAGTAACATTTGCATCAACGATAGAACGCATTGCTCCTTTCCAACCGTAAGAAGTTTTCACAGCTTCTTCGAGCGATTTACCCGAACGCAATTCTTCTTTTGCTCTTTCATAAATAATGATATTCGCATCTACCGCAGTTCCCATTGTCAAAACAATACCAGCAATACCAGGCAAAGTAAGTACAGCACCTAAACTTGCTAAAATTCCAAATAAGAATAATAAGTTGACTGCCAAAGCTACGTTTGCATACCAACCTGCTTTTCCGTAATAAACCATCATCCAAAGCGAAACCAAAAGTAATCCTACAATAGCAGAAGTGGTACCGTTTTCAATTGCTTCTTGTCCTAATGAAGGTCCAACCATTTCAGATTGAATAATATCGGCAGCAGCAGGAAGTTTACCAGCTCTAAGTACGTTAGCTAAATCTTTAGTTTGTGAAATATCAAAAGAACCTGAAATTTCTGATCTACCACCTGAAATTGGACCACTAGAAACACCTGGAGCAGAATATACCACATTATCAAGAACAATGGCAATATTGCTTTTTTGTGTATAGGCTTTACCTGTTAATTCTTCCCAAGCTTTAGATCCTTGTCCATTCATTTGCATCGAAACGGCCGGTTTTCCTAATTGATCGAATGTATCTTTCGCATCAGTAACAACGCCACCACCCATAGCAGGGACATTATCTCTATTTCCTTTTAAAGCATATAATTGAACTGTCTCAATATCTTTTCCTTTAGCATCTTTTATTGTTTCTGGTTTACCCCAAACAAATTTTGCATAATGCAGTTCTGGTGCCAATAAAATTCTAATATCAGCTCTTCTTAAATAACCACCAATTAAAGCGGTATCTTTTGGAGCGAATTGAGCCAAAACTGGTCCACCACCACCAGCGATAATCTTATCGATGATTGGTCCTTTACCTTCTTTAGTAGCCGTAGAATCTTTTTTATCTGTTAATAAAGCGCTCAAAGTATCTTTGGCAACCGTTTTAACTTCTACTTTTTTGGATTCGGTTTTTTTCAATGCCTCATTTGCAGCCATTAAGAAATTACCCATTTCGTCTGCTTTATACGTTTCCCAAAACTCTAATTGAGCCGTACTTTGCAATAATTTTTTGATTCTATCAACATCTTTCGCACCAGGAAGTTCTACAAGAATTCTTCCAGATTCCCCTAGTTTTTGAATGTTCGGTTGTGTAACTCCAAATTGATCAATACGTTTTCTTAGTACACCAAAAGCACTTTCAACTGATTCATCAACTTTTCTTTTGATTACTTTTTTTGTTTGTGCATCAGTCATTTGAAAATCAATTCCGCCTTGTCCTTGCAAAGTTCTATTTGCAAAAATATCAGGTGAAGCTAGTTTTACTGAACCTTTAGAATTAGCTTCGAAAGCATCGAAGAAAGCATCAAGATAGGTTTGATTTCCTTTTTGGTTTGCAGTGGCATCCGCCAAAGATTTATTGAAAATAGGATTTTTCGAATTATTAGACAATCCTTTCAAAACGTCTCTAACAGAGATTTGTAGTATTACATTAATACCACCTTCTAAGTCAAGACCTTTGTTGATTTGTTTGTCTTTTACTTCATTGAAAGTAAAGCTTGTAAATCCAAGATTAAACACTTTTTCTTTTCCAATGGAATCTAAATATTTTACTTCTTTTTCTGGATTTCCATTTGCAAACGATTTTGCATCACCTTTTATTTTACTTGAAACAAAAGTGAATGAAAGTTGGTAAATACTTACCATTGCAAATAAAATTGCGAAAAATTTAATAAGTCCTTTATTCTGCATTATTACTAAAAATTAATTATTTATTGTATTTATTTTTGTTTACACCATTATAAATCAAGCCTTAACGCTATTTTATTTCGAAAAATAAAGCATTATGACTTATTCCATTATTTTTAAACCGAGCAAATATATAATTAACGTAAAGATTAACCAATTTATTTATTGATTAATATCAAAAAAAAGACTGCAAAAGTGCAGTCTTCTTTTTTTTATACCTAAATTATTATGCCAAAACCGATTTAAGGTCAGCATTCATATTACGTACTGCATCAGCACTTTTGGCGAAAGCCGCTTTTTCAGCATCACTTAATTTAATGTCAAGAATTTGTTCGATTCCGTTTTTACCTATAATACATGGAACACCAATGCAAATATCGCTTTGACCATATTCACCGTCCAACATCACAGAACAAGCAATCATTTTCTTTTGGTCATTCAAGATGCTATCTACCAAATAAGCTACCGAAGCTCCTGGTGCATACCAAGCTGATGTTCCTAAAAGACCTGTTAAAGTAGCTCCACCAACCATCGTATCGGCAGCAACTTTAGCTAATTCTTCTTCTGATAAAAATTCAGAAACTGGAATACCATTATAAGAAGCTAATCGTGTTAATGGAATCATAGTTGTATCGCCGTGACCACCAATAACCATAGCAGAAACATCATTTGACGGTTTGTCTAATGCTTTTGACAAATAATATCTAAAACGTGAACTATCAAGCGCACCACCCATTCCGATAATTCTATTTTTTGGTAAACCTGTAGCTTTCAATGTCAAATAAGTCATTGTATCCATAGGGTTTGAAACTACTACAATAATAGCATTTGGAGAATGTGTCAAAACATTATCAGCAACTGTTTTTACAATTCCTGCGTTGATACCAATTAATTCTTCACGAGTCATTCCTGGTTTTCTAGGAATTCCAGATGTAATTACAACTACATCGCTACCAGCCGTTTTAGAATAATCGTTAGTAACTCCTGATACTTTGGTATTAAAACCTGTATTAGTAGCACATTGAGAAATATCCATTGCTTTACCTTCGGCAAAACCTTCTCTAATATCTAATAATACTACTTCACTAGCAATTCCTCTATAAGAAATCGCATCTGCGCAAGATGCTCCCACATTTCCTGCTCCTACAATTGTAACTTTCATTTTTTGTTGTTTAGTTGTTTGTTTTTATTTGGTAATTTATTGCTTCGATTAACCAAAATAACGATTAACCAATTCAACTTTTATTTATGCATCAATATTTGCGTAAACTGCATTTTTCTCGATAAATTCTCTTCTTGGTGGAACCTCATCTCCCATCAACATAGAGAAAACTCGATCTGCTTCGGCAAGGCTATCAATATTTACTTGGCGTAAAGTTCTAAAACTTGGATCCATTGTAGTTTCCCACAATTGCTCAGCATTCATCTCTCCAAGACCTTTATAACGTTGAATCGCTGCACTTCCGCCCATTCTTGCATTGGCTTGATCCCGTTGATCCTCTGTCCAAGCGTATTCTTTTTTGTTTCCTTTTTTAACTAAATATAAAGGTGGTGCTGCAATATAAACATGCCCTTGCTCGATCAATTCTCTCATAAAACGGAAGAAGAACGTTAATATTAAGGTTGCGATATGACTACCATCAACATCGGCATCACACATAATAATTACTTTGTGGTAACGTAATTTTTCGATGTTCAATGCTTTACTATCTTCGGCAGTTCCTACTGTTACTCCAAGTGCAGTAAATATATTTCGAATCTCTTCGTTTTCAAAAACTTTGTGGTGCATTGCTTTTTCTACGTTCAAGATTTTACCACGTAAAGGCATGATAGCTTGAAACATACGGTCACGACCTTGTTTTGCTGTTCCACCTGCCGAATCTCCCTCGACAAGATATACTTCGCATTTTGCAGGATCTTGTTCCGAACAATCAGAGAGTTTTCCTGGTAATCCGCCACCACCCATTACGGTTTTGCGTTGTACCATTTCACGTGCTTTTTTTGCAGCGTGACGTGCTTGAGCAGCAAGGATTACTTTTTGAACGATAATTCGAGCATCATTTGGATTTTCTTCCAAATAGTTTTCTATCATTTCGCTCACTGCTTGACTTACTGGTGCAACTACTTCTCTATTTCCAAGTTTTGTTTTGGTTTGACCTTCAAATTGTGGTTCAGCAACTTTTACCGAAATAATAGCCGTAAGTCCTTCACGGAAGTCATCACCAGCAATTTCGAATTTCAATTTATCCAACATTCCAGAAGCGTCTGCATATTTTTTCAAAGCTCTGGTTAAACCAGTTCTAAAACCTTGCAAGTGTGTTCCTCCTTCGTGGGTATTGATATTATTTACATAAGAAAAGATGTTCTCCGTATAACTTGTATTATAAATCAAGGCAACCTCAACTGGAATTTCTCCTTTTTCAGAATCCATAGAAATTACATGAGCAATAATTGGCTCGCGATTTCCGTCTAAGTAACGGATATATTCTTTTAGTCCTTCGGTAGAATGAAATACTTCACAAACAAATTTTCCGTCTTTATCTACTTCTCTTTTATCGGTAAAAGTGATTGTGATTCCTTTATTCAAATAAGACAACTCCCGCATACGAGCTGACAAAGTATCATAAGAATATTCTACGGTTTGAGTAAAAATAGTTGGATCTGGGTAAAAAGTAACAATAGTTCCTCTTTTTGTAGTTTCCCCAATTTGTTTGACTGGATACAATGCTTTTCCTCTTTCGTATTCTTGCTCGTAAACTTTACCATCACTACTATGAACCGTAGCTCTTAAATGTTTAGATAAAGCATTTACTACAGAAACCCCAACACCGTGAAGTCCACCAGAAACTTTATAGGAATCTTTATCGAATTTACCTCCGGCACCAATTTTAGTCATTACAACTTCCAATGCCGAAACGCCTTCTTTTTTATGAATTCCTACCGGAATACCACGACCATTATCTTCAACAGTTATGGATCCGTCTTCGTTTATATCTACAATTATCGTATCACAATGACCTCCCATTGCCTCATCGATAGAGTTATCTACCACCTCATAAACCAAGTGATGCAAACCTCTAACACCAACATCTCCAATATACATGGAAGGACGCATTCTTACATGCTCCATTCCCTCTAATGCCTGAATACTATCTGCTGAATAATTGTCCTTCTTGATTTCTTCGCTCATATAATTTAATCTAAAAAATGTATTTTTTTTGTATAACACGCAAATATAAGAAAACCGACAGGAATTACCGATTTAATTCCTACCATAAGTTGTCAAGTTATTAACAAAAATTGTCAATTTCTATTACATTTTCGACAAAAATTACAATTTAAAAAATGAATTTAAATAAAATAAGACACTGTTTTTTAATCAAATTATAAATCTACCAACAAATGAATTTTATTCGGTTTTACAGATTAAATAAATTAGGATAAATAATTATTCAATACCAATGCTATTGTGTTAATTTTGTCATTTCGACG
Organism: Flavobacteriaceae bacterium; assembly: GCA_947373225.1. GTDB lineage: Bacteria > Bacteroidota > Bacteroidia > Flavobacteriales > Flavobacteriaceae > Flavobacterium. Next base: position 16,921 of record CANBWX010000056.1, read on the forward strand.
AAGGAGAAATCGCATTATTTGCTCTCGCTATGTGATTTCTCCTTCGTCGAAATGACAAAAAAATTAAAAATAAAAATGGGTTTGTATTTTTCAATACAAACCCATTTTAAAGGATATTTTTAGATTAAAAATCGATTACCTCATAATCCTCACATTCATTTCTTCTACCTTTTTATCCGATAAAAGCGATGGTGCGCCAAATAATAAATCTTCGCTAGAACCTGTTTTCGGGAAAGCCATTACTTCACGAATCGATGCTTTTTTCTCTAAAATCATCATCAAACGGTCAATTCCCCAAGCGATTCCTCCGTGTGGTGGCGCGCCGTATTGAAAGGCTTTATGCATCGTTCCAACACTTCGCATCATTTCTTCTTTGTTGTAACCCATATTTCTATACGTCGCTTCTAAAATCTCCGATTTATGCGCACGAACAGATCCTCCACCAATTTCGTAACCGTTTAAGATTATATCATATTGTTGAGCGATGATAGTTCCAATTTCATCCTCGTTACCGTTCATGTGTTTTTGCAAATCATAAATTGCTGGCATCGAAAATGGATTGTGTGTAAAGGTCCATCTTCCTTCATCTGTTTTTTCGAACATTGGAAAATCAACTACCCAAGCCGGGCATAATTCCTTCGGATTAATTAAGTGCAATATTCTACCTAATTCCTGACGAACAGCATCCAAAGCTTTGTTTGCCGTAGCATAATCTGCCGCCGAAAAGAATACAATATCACCCACTTGCGCATTAGTCACTTTTATAATTCCTGCCGCAATATCTTCGCCTAAAAACTTAATAATTGGCGATTGCAATTCGTCTTCGTTTACAATAATATAAGCCAATCCACCTAAACCGTGCTGTTGCGCAATAGCGGTAAGGTTTTCGATTTGCCCTTTAGACATACGTTTGTTTCCTTGTTCTTTACCCGAAACCTTGATACATTTTACAATTCCACCCTCTTCAATTGGTTTGCTAAATACTTGAAAAGTGGTATCTTTTACAATTGCCGTAATGTCTTGCATTTTTAAGCCGTAACGCAAATCAGGTCTATCACAACCGTAGAAATCCATTGCATCTTTATAGGTAATCACTTCAAACGGACGCAAAATCCATTTGTTTCCGTAAATTTTTTTAACTACTTCATTAAACATTTTCGAGTTTAAATCTATAATTTGCTGCATACTGGCAAATGCCATTTCCATATCTAATTGTGTAAATTCCGGTTGACGATCTCCACGAGAATCTTCATCTCTAAAACAACGTGCAATTTGGAAATACTTTTCATAACCACTCACCATCAACATTT
>CANBWX010000057.1 GCA_947373225.1 Flavobacteriaceae bacterium
AATCGCTCGCAAGAAATAATCGAAAAAGGCGACAATGATATTGAAATGATAACCTTGGCAAAAAACAAAATTGACGAAAACGGAAAATTTGCCACCGCTTCTGTTTATGGTTTGAAAGAGCGAAAAGCCATTTACCGCGAAGGTTTGGGTGCGACTTTAATCAACGATGATTTCGATATTTCAAAACCTTATGAAGTTCCAAAAAGAACGAAATTAGTCAATAATTTGCCTTTTCCTTATGGAAACAAAGAACCGAAAGATACGGTTTTTGCCAATGTTGATTATGCAAAATTGAATGCGGCTGTCGCCAAAGCTTTCGACGCAAACGGAAAAAAAGAGAAAAGAACACGTTCGGTTTTGGTAATTTATAAAGACAAAATTATTGCCGAAAAATACGACACGGGTTTCAATAAAGAGTCTAAAATTCTGGGTTGGTCTATGACCAAAAGTATCACTGCCACTTTATTTGGGATTTTACAAAAACAAGGAAAAATAGAGGTGCTGAAACCTGCTCCAATTCCAGAATGGGCAAATGATGAACGCTCAAAAATAACCATCAATGATTTACTTCACATGAATTCTGGTTTAGAATGGGAAGAGGATTATACCAAAATTTGCGATGCTACAAAAATGCTTTTTCAAGCCGAAGATATGAGCCAGGAGCAATTGAAAAAACCGGCACAATTTAAACCTAATTCGCATTGGAATTATTCTTCGGGAACGACCAATTTGCTTTCAGGAATTTTGCGAAGACAGTTCAAAACGCATCAAGAATATTTAGATTTTTGGTATTCGGCATTAATTGATAAAATCGGAATGAGCTCGATGCTTGTCGAAACCGATATGGCAGGAAATTATGTAGGTTCGTCTTACGGCTGGGCAACGACGCGTGATTGGTCAAAATTTGGATTGTTGTATTTGCACAAAGGCAACTGGAATGGGGATCAATTATTTGATGAAAATTGGGCAAAATATGTAGCCACGCCAACCGATGGTTCTAAAGGAGATTATGGCGCACATTTTTGGCTCAATGCAGGCGGACATTATTCAAATGCACCACGAGATATGTATTCTGCTAATGGTTTTCAGGGACAAAAAGTATTTATCATTCCGTCACAGGATTTGGTCATTGTTCGAATGGGTTTGACTGAAGATGCTAAGTTTGATTTTGATGGATTGTTGAGCGGGGTTTTGAGGAGTTTGAAGAAGTAAATTTTATCGCAAAGCACACCAAGTAAAAATCGCAAAGAGCACAAAGTTCATTAAATAAACTTTGAGCCCTTTGCGTAATATTTGCGGTTAAAAACTACAAATCAAATCCAATTTTCACCCCTAATTTATTAGCGATAATCTTGGTAATTCGTTGTTTCAATTCGGGTATTTTGATACTTTCGATAAGTGCGTTTGAGAAAGCGTACATCAATAAAGCTTTGGCTTCTTTCTTAGGAATTCCACGTTGTTGCATGTAGAACATGGCGGTTTCGTCCAATTGTCCAACGGTGCAACCGTGCGAACATTTTACGTCATCGGCAAAAATCTCCAATTGTGGTTTTGCATTTATCGTAGATTTATCGCCAAGCAAAATGTTATTACTTTTCTGAAAAGCGTTCGTTTTTTGAGCTTCTTTTTCTACGAAAATCTTTCCGTTGAAAACACCTGTCGAACGATCCGAATAAATTCCTTTATAATCTTGGTGGCTTTCGCAATTTGGCGTAGCATGTTGTACCAAAGTATAATGATCTACGTGTTGTTTTTCGCCAATAATCGTAATTCCGTTGAGGTTGCTGACAATTCTTTCGCCAAAATGATAAAAATTCAGATTGTTTCTGGTCAGGTTTCCACCAAAGCAAAAAGTGTTTACCGATACATTTGTTTCCTGTTTTTGAGAAACATACGTATTGTCGATTAGATTGGCTTCGAGGTTGTCATTTTGGATTTTATAATAATCAACAATCGCGCGTTTTTGTGCAAAAATCTCCGTAACCGAATTGGTCAAAACTGGATTATCGTTTAAACTTTGATGTCTTTCGATGATTTGAACATGTGAATTTTCGCCCACAATGATCAAATTTCTTGGCTGAACCAAAAGTGCTGCTTCGTTTCCTGTTGAGAAATACATAATCTCAATTGGTTTTCGAACCACCGTACTTTTCGGAATATTTACATACGCTCCTTCATTGGCGAAAGCCGTATTTAGCGAAGTTAAACTTTCATCTTTATTGGCAATTTTGTTAAAATAGTTATCGATAACCATTTTGTATTTTGGCTTGTGCAATGCCGATGACATCAAGCAAATATCAAGCCCTTCGTGAGTCGTAGAAGACAAATGCGAGCTAAAAATCCCATCAATAAACACCACTTTATAAGTGTCGATTTCGTGGATAAAATATTTTTTCACCTCATTAAACTCGATGGAGTTTTCCCCTTTTGGAAACACGGTAAAGTCATTTTTCAAGATGGCATTTAGCGAAGTGTATTTCCAAGATTCCTCTTTTTTGGTCGGGAAACCTTTATTTTCAAAGTTTTTTATAGCCGAAGTTCGCACATCGTGAAGTTCAGAATGAACATCAACTTGCTCTTCAAAAGCCATAAAAGACGACAGTAATTTTTCTTTTAATTCCATTTTATTTATGTCTTAAAGTCGAAAGTCAAATGTCATAAAGTCGGTTGAAATAAAAAACAGTTGCATCAACTATTCATTAATTTCGACTTTCGATTTTTAAACTTTACGACTAGATTCTAAGTATTTAATAAAACCACTTAACAATTTTGATATTTCTGTTACTGATTCTAAAAGTTCTTCAGATTCTTGTTTTGTTATATAATTTAAATCAAATGCTAAATACAATTGAGATCGAACTTCTCCTGCTGATGCTTTTGCCACATATAAAAAGTATATAAACTCTTTGTCTGTATTTCTTTCAAAACCTTCAGCAATATTTGATGTTATTGAAATGGATGCGCGTCTAATCTGCCTAATCAAATCAAAGTCTTTTTTGAAATTTATGTTTTGTTTTCTGTAATTAGATATATTCTTTTGTTGAATAGTCTTGCTTTTTGCCAAGAATTAATTTCTTCGAAGGAATTAAATTTACCCATTACTTTTTTCTTTTGACTTTATGACCTTCGACTTTAGACTAATTTTACGCTTCTTGTTCTTGTTTAATCCAGTCGTATCCTTTTTCTTCAAGCTCGTAAGCCAATTCTTTTCCGCCTGATTTTACAATTCTTCCATTGTATAAAACGTGAACAAAATCGGGAACTATATAATCCAAAAGTCTTTGGTAATGCGTGATTACGATGATAGCATTTTTGTCGCTTTTCAATTTGTTTACCCCATTGGCAACAATTCGAAGGGCATCAATATCTAATCCAGAATCGGTTTCGTCCAGAATGGCGAGTTTTGGTTCAAGCATTGCCATTTGGAAAATTTCGTTACGTTTTTTCTCTCCACCCGAAAAACCTTCGTTTAACGAACGAGACAAAAATTTACGGTCGATTTCCAATAATTCTGATTTGGCACGAATCACTTTTAGCATTTCGTTAGCTGGCATTTCTTCCAGTTTGTTGGCTTTTCGCGTTTCGTTGATTGCCGTTCTAATGAAATTGGTAACCGAAACTCCAGGAATTTCGACAGGATATTGAAACGAAAGGAAAACGCCTTTATGCGCTCTTTCTTCTGGAGCCAATTCCGAAATATCTTCACCGTCCAAAAAGATTTCTCCTTCAGTGACTTCGTAATTTTCGTTTCCGGCAATAATTGCAGAAAGTGTACTTTTTCCGGCACCATTTGGTCCCATAATCGCGTGGATTTCTCCAGCTTTTACTTCAAGGTTGATTCCTTTTAATATTTCTTTGTCTCCTATGGAGGCGTGTAAATTTTTTATTGATAACATTGTTTGTTTTGTTTATTCGTAATGACCTTTTAATGAAATAATATTTAAGATTTCAATTGTATTTTCATCAATGATTTCATAAATTATACGATGTTCTTTATTTATTCTTCTCGACCAAACACCCGAAAGATTATGTTTTAACGGTTCTGGTTTTCCAATGCCTTCAAAAGGACTTTGTTGTATTGCTCTTAACAATTCTGAAATTTTCTTAAGCATAGATTTATTTCCTGTCTTAGTCCAAAATTCTAAATCATACTTTGCTTTTTTAGAAAATATTATTTACATAACTTGTCTATTTCCTCCAAAGTCATCTTTATTCCTTTTCCTTGTTTTAATTCTTCTCTAGCCTCCAAAATTTCTTTTACAAATTCAGGATTGTAGGGTTTGTCTTCTTTTTCAATTTCAAAACCCAATGATTTTGCCAAAGATTTCAATACTGGCAAATCTTTTTTCTTAACGTTTTTTAAAATGAGTTCCATAATAGTGTAATTTAATTGTTCCTTCAAATTTACAAAAATTAGCCTACGCTTCCTTCCAAACTTATCTCCAATAATTTCTGTGCTTCAACGGCAAATTCCATTGGTAATTTGTTCAAAACATCTTTGCTGAAACCATTTACGATTAGAGCGATGGCTTTTTCGGTTGGAATTCCACGTTGGTTGCAATAGAAAACTTGGTCTTCGCCAATTTTACTCGTCGTGGCTTCGTGTTCTATTTTGGCCGATGGATTTTTGCTTTCGATGTACGGAAAAGTATTGGCGCTGCAATTATTTCCCATCAACAGCGAATCGCATTGTGAAAAATTCCTTGCATTTTCGGCATTTGGACCCACTTTTACCAATCCTCTATAACTATTATGTGATTTTCCAGCAGAAATTCCTTTGGAAATAATCGTTGATTTTGTGTTTTTTCCAAGGTGAATCATTTTGGTTCCTGTATCGGCTTGTTGGAAATTATTGGTTACGGCAATCGAATAAAATTCTCCAACCGAATTATCGCCTTTTAAGATACAAGAAGGATATTTCCAAGTTACGGCAGAACCGGTTTCGACTTGCGTCCAAGAAATTTTTGCGTTTTTCTCGCACAAACCTCTTTTGGTTACAAAATTGAAAACACCGCCTTTTCCTTCCTTGTTTCCAGGATACCAGTTTTGAACAGTCGAATATTTAATTTCGGCATCGTCCATGGCGATAAGTTCGACAACCGCAGCATGCAATTGATTTTCGTCACGACTTGGTGCGGTGCAACCTTCAAGATAAGAAACATAACTACCTTCGTCGGCAATCAATAATGTTCTTTCGAATTGGCCTGTTCCGGCCTGATTGATTCGGAAATAGGTCGAAAGTTCCATTGGGCAACGAACGCCTTTTGGAATATAACAGAAACTTCCATCAGAGAAAACAGCCGAATTTAGTGCGGCATAAAAGTTATCTTTTTGTGGGACAACGGTTCCAAGATATTTTCGAACCAATTCAGGATGTTCCTTAATGGCTTCGGAAATACTCATAAAAATAATGCCTTTTTCGCCTAATGTTTTCTTGAATGTTGTCGCTACCGAAACTGAATCAACAACAATATCCATGGCGACATTATTCATCATTTTTTGCTCATCGACAGAGATTCCTAATTTTTTGTACATTTCTAAAAGTTCAGGATCTACATCGTCTAATGATTTATTGGGATCAATAGCTTTTGGAGCCGAATAATAAGAAATCGCCTGAAAATCAGGTTTTGTATAATGCACATTTGCCCATTCTGGCTCCGTCATTTGCTCCCAAGCGCGAAAAGCCTCGATGCGCCAATCGGTCATCCATTGTGGTTCTTCTTTTCTGTGGGAAATTGCGCGAACAATATCCTCGTTCAAACCAATAGGAAAAGTATCCGATTCTATATCCGTATAAAATCCGTACTCGTATTCTTTGGTTTCGAGTTCAACTCGTAAATGATCTTCGGTGTATTTTGACATATTAGCCCCCTAGCCCCCGAAGGGGGAACTCCTATTAGAGGTAAATAGGATTTAATTTATTACAATTATATACAATATTGATAACTCCCCCTTTGGGGGTTGGGGGGCTTATAGCGAAAAACTCTCTCCGCATCCACAAGTTCTACTTGCATTTGGGTTATTGAAAACAAAACCTTTTCCGTTTAATCCGCCAGAGAATTCGAGAATTGTTCCAGCTAAATACAGGAACGATTTTTTTTCTACGGCAATTGTTATTTCGTTATCCACGAAAATCTTATCGTCTTCACCTTTGTTTTTGTCAAACTTCAAATCGTAAGACAATCCAGAGCATCCGCCGCTTTTTACGCCCACTCTCACGTAATCTATTGCGGCATCAAAACCATCGTCTTTCATTAAATCGATGATTTTCTTTTTGGCAGTATCAGAAACTTTAATCATTCGTACGTTTTTATTGTTTTTTATTGAAAAATGTAATTGCTTCGCCTGTTCGCAAAAGCTCGGGTCGCATAGAAAATCCAGATTTTAAAACGGGCAATTTTATGATGCTCATTTCATAGCTTATATAGAATTTGTCTAAATAAAGCACAAAGATATTACAAATAAGCCTTTTTGTCAAACATCATAACATTTTTATAACTATATCGGAATAGAAAAAGTTGATTTGTGTTATCCTTTTAAAAAATAATCTATATTTATGAAAAATTTAATTGTAACAAAATTACTAATAATGAAAATTATGGAGAATATTTTAGAAAGTAGCTCAACACACAAACTAGAATTTAATGGAAAAGGGAAAGACTTTTTTGGCGTAATGATAGTTAATTGGCTTTTAACAATTATTACACTCGGGCTATATCACCCATGGGCTAAGGCCCGAAAACTTCAGTTTCTTTATGGGGCCACTTCTCTAAAAGGAGATCCTTTTTCTTTTCATGGCACAGGGAAGGAAATGTTTAAGGGTTTTATAAAAGCAATTCTTATTTTTTTTGTACTCTTTAGCGTAATTGCCTTGTTCAGTTTTCTAAAATTCCCAACTGTTGGCTTGTTATTATTTTATTTATTTTTTTTAGCAATTATCCCGTTGGCTATCCATGGTTCATACAGATATAGAATGTCAAGAACTTCATGGCGTGGTATTCGTTTTGGATATAGAGGCGAAAAGAAAGAATTTTCTATAAATTTCTACAAATGGATTTTCTTTACAATAATTACTTTTGGTATTTATGGATCTTGGATGTCTATGAATCTAAGAAAATATTTATTGGGAAATGTTCGTTTTGGAAACGTTGAATTTGATTATGACGGAGATGGTGGTGATTATCTTTTGTTAAACTTAAAAGGTTATTTTTTATCGATTTTCACTCTTGGAATTTATCTTTTTTGGTGGCAAAAAGATCTTTTCGAATACTATATTAATAATTTAAGTTTAAATAAAGACGGAAAAGAAATAGCCTTAAATTCCACAGTAACTGGCGGTGGTTTTTTTAAGCTAGGAGTTACAAATTTGCTAATTATAATCTTTACACTAGGACTTGGTTATGCGTGGGTTGTTACCAGAACGTTAGAATTTATTTTTAATAATATTGAATTAGAAGGAAATATTGATTTCGATTCTATTCATCAAACAGAAGAAAATTTTAAAGATGCAACTGGAGAAGATATTAGTGACTTCCTGAACTTGGATTTTGTAATGTAATTAAATAATGGAAAAGGCAAAAGGTTTTTTTTATGACGGTGTCTCTTCTGTTTCACAAGAAGTTACAGTTGCATTTGATACGGAAAAAAGTATTTTTATTTTCGAAAACACACATAATGTAATCTATTCTTGGAAATTAGCCGATGTTACTTTTATTAGAACTGATGCCGTTTTACAGTTTCAACACGGTAAAGACCCAATTCAGAGCTTAAAAATTGAAGATTCTAAATTTATTGCCGACGTAGCTGTTTTTAGAAAAAAAAATGGACATATTGGTTTATATCAAAAACTTTTGGATCTTGGAATTAAAGCTCATATTAGTTTAGCTATTATTATTCTTGGCTTTATTGGTTTGTCTTATGTTTATGTAATGCCTTGGGTAGGAGAAAAATCTGTTTTTTTAATTCCAGATAGCTATGATGATGTTTTGGGCAATACGTTTTTCCAACAAAATACATTTTTAGGCAAAATGGACCCTGATAAAACAAAGGCTTTGAATCTTTTTGCCAAAGAATTAAAACTAAATAACACAAAAAAATTAAAATTTAGTGTTATTAATTCGGACATTATGAATGCCTTTGCACTTCCCGATGGTAGTATTGTTGTTTATACCGGAATTATTGACTCGATGGAAGGTTATGATGAACTAGTTGGTCTGATTGGTCACGAAGTTTCTCACGTAAATAATAGGCATTCTATGAAAATGTTATGCCGAAATTTATCTGGATATTTGTTTGTTTCAACTGCTTTAGGAGACGCAAACGGAGTGATGGCAGTACTTGGTAATAATATCAATACTTTGCAATCACTTACTTTTTCGAGAGAATTTGAACGTCAAGCGGATGTTGAAGGGTTTAAAATTGTAACCTTAAATGGAGTTAATCCAAAAGGGATGACAACTCTTTTTAAGCGTTTGCAGAAAGAAAATAATAGTGCAATTCCCGAATTTTTAAGTTCTCATCCTGTAACTGCAGACCGAATTAAAGATATTGAAAAATTGATAAAAACTAAAAACTTTCAATATAGAAAAGACGAAAAATTGCAACTTTTATTTCAAAAAGTCAAAGGAAAATAATTATTTAAAAAATATAACTTTCGTCAAATTTAAATCCAAATTCAACGATTTAAATTTGGCGATTTGTTTTATTTACTAGCCCCTTTTTTACACTATTTTCTAAATATATTTTTATTCATTTTTAGCATCAAATTCTGTATATTTGGAGTTGTGTTTTTAAAAACAACTTATGAAATTATACCCAATAGAATCTGGAAATTTTAAGCTCGATGGTGGCGCAATGTTTGGCGTTGTACCAAAAACGATTTGGAATAGAACCAACCCAGCCGACGAAAAAAACTTGATTGATCTTGCCACACGATGTTTGCTTATCGAAGATGGGAATCGTTTAATTTTGATTGATAACGGAATGGGCGACAAACAATCCGAGAAATTTTTCGGATATTATTCACTTTGGGGAACCCATTCTATCGATAAATCATTGGCAAAATATGGTTTTCATCGTGATGATATTACCGATGTTTTTTTGACTCATCTTCATTTTGATCATTGTGGCGGAAGTGTGATCTGGAATAAAGACAAAACAGGTTATGAAGTAGCTTTCAAAAATGCCAAATATTGGACTAACGAAAATCATTGGGAATGGGCTACAAAACCAAATCTTCGGGAGAAAGCATCCTTTTTATCCGAAAACATTTTGCCTTTGCAAGAAAGTGGACAATTGAATTTCATGAAACTTCCCGAAGGAGATTTTGTCGAAAAATCAGAACTTGATTTTGGCGTTTTTTTTGTTGACGGTCACACCGAAAAAATGATGATTCCGCACATAAAATATCAGGATAAAACGATTGTTTTTTGCGCTGATTTATTGGCTACAGCCGGACATGTTCCTATTCCTTATGTAATGGGTTATGACACAAGACCATTATTGACCATGCCCGAAAAAACAAAATTTCTTACCGCAGCAGCCCAAAATAATTACTATTTATTCTTGGAACACGATGCGCATAACCAAATAATAACGGTAGAAAAAACAGAAGTAGGTATTCGATTAAAAGACGTTTTTAGCTGTGATGAAATTTTTTAATTAGTGTTAATTTTGTTCCTATTTTCAACCAAACTACCTACTTTTAGACCAAAATTTTGAATTTAAAAAAACATTCAATGAATAAAATTAAATATATTTTTGTTTCTACAGTTGCTGTTCTAGCTTTGTCAAGCTGTGGTGCATCAAAATCTGCTTCGAATAAGGGTTTATTATATGAAACAGCTCCTTTAAACATTCAAAAAAAGGCTCCAATTAGTGAAGCAGATATGAAACGCTGGAGTCACTTAGACTTGGTAAAAGATACTATTCCGGGTATGAGTGTGGATAGAGCTTATTCGGAATTATTGAAAAATAAAGAAGGAGTTAAAGTAATAGTTGCTGTTCTCGATTCTGGAGTTGACATTGATCACGAAGATCTAAAATCGGTTCTTTGGACCAATAAAAAAGAAATTCCCGGAAACGGAATTGATGATGATAACAACGGTTATATTGACGATGTTCATGGTTGGAACTTCCTTGGTGACATTACAAAAGAAAACGAAGAATATGACCGTATTCTTAATAGCAAAAATCTTGTTGATAATGTTACTTTCCAAGAGGCAAAAAAAATCCATGACAAAAAAGTATCCGAAAGTGTAAATGGTAAAGTTCAATTAGAAAAAATGTTGCAAGGAACAACAAAAGCCGATGCGGTTTTGGTTAAATATTTTGGAAAACCGGTATATTCTGTTGAAGAAGTAAATACGATTACTTCGCAAGATTCGGTTTTGAAAGTCAGCAAAAATATCATGCAAAGAATGCTTTCTTTTGGGTTGAGCGTACCAGAATTAAAAGGGGAAATTCAAAAAGAATTAGACAATGATATTGCTGCAATAAATGGAAGTAATACGGCAAAGGATTATAGAAAAGTTCTTGGTGACAATCCAGACGATATTACCAAAACAAATTATGGAAACAATAACGTTATGGGGCCGGACAAAGAAGAAATTCTTCACGGAACTCACGTTGCAGGAATCATTGCTGGTGTTAGAAACAATAATCTTGGAGGCGACGGAATTGCAAATAATGTAGAAATTATGACAATTCGAGCCGTTCCTGATGGAGACGAATACGACAAAGACATCGCGCTTGGGATTCGTTATGCGGTTGATAATGGAGCAAAAATTATCAATGGAAGCTTTGGAAAAGCATTTTCACCCCATAAACAATGGGTTTATGATGCCATAAAATACGCAGAAAACAAAGACGTATTAATTGTACATGCTGCAGGAAATGAAGCAAAAAACATTGATTTTGCAGATAATTATCCAAATGATTCAGATGATAAAAAGACTGAATTTGCCGATAATTTAATCACAATTGGCGCATTGAATTTTGAATATGGGTCGAAAATTGTTGCTTCATTTTCCAATTTTGGAGAAATTAATGTTGATGTTTTTGCTCCTGGAGTTAAAATTTATTCTTCAACACCTAATAATACCTACAAATACGAACAAGGAACATCAATGGCGTCGCCAAATGTGGCAGGAGTTGCCGCTTTAATACGTTCCTATTATCCAAATTTATCCGCGAAAGAAGTTAAGCATATTTTGATGGATTCTGGAGTTGCAATCACCACTGATGTTATCGTTGGAGGAAATCCAAAAGATGTTCGTACTTTTTCTTCTTTATGTAAATCTGGGAAAATTGTTAATGCTTATAATGCGTTATTAATGGCTCAAAAAATGTCCAAGAAGAAATAATTTACCTAATAATTTTAACTTGGAAGGATGAAAATCCTTCCATTTTTTTATCCGTTATGAAAAAATCCCTTTTATTTTTCTTTTTTTCCTTGAGTTTTGGAAATCTTCTTGCACAAAGTTCTGCTTATTGGCAACAACATGTTGATTATAAAATGGACGTTGTTATGGATGTAAAAAACTATCAATATCACGGAAAACAGGAATTGGTTTATACCAATAATTCTCCCGATACTTTAGGCCGTGTTTTTTATCATTTATATAATAATGCTTTTCAGCCCGGAAGCGAAATGGATGTTAGAATTCAAAGCATCAAAGATCCGGATGCTAGAATGGTCAACAAGATAAAAGTAGGTGATAAGGAAATAAAAGAAAGTAGAATAAAAACCTTGAAACCAAATGAAATTGGGTATTTGAAAATCTCCAATTTCAAGCAAGATGGAATTATTGCCAATGCAAAAACCGTGGGAACAATTCTGGAAGTGACTTTGGCTAAGCCAATTTTACCCAACTCGAAAACTACTTTCACTTTAGATTTTGACGGACAAATTCCAGTTCAAATCCGTCGTTCCGGAAGAAATAATTCCGAAGGAGTCGAATTATCGATGGCACAATGGTATCCAAAAATTGCAGAATTTGATTTCGAAGGCTGGCACGCCGATCCATATATTGCAAGGGAATTTCATGGCGTTTGGGGAAGTTTTGATGTAAATATTACCATCGACGCAGCTTATGTGTTAGGCGGAACTGGTTATTTGCAAAACCCAAATGAAATTGGGCACGGTTATCAAGATTCAGGAACTAATGTGGTTTATCCAAAGAAAACTAAAACCCTCACTTGGCATTTTGTAGCACCAATGGTGCATGATTTTGCTTGGGCTGCCGATAAAAATTATATCCATGATGTTGTCAAAGGACCTAATAATGTCGATTTGCATTTTCTTTATAAAAACAATCCAAAAATCATTGAGAACTGGAAAAACGTTCAACCATTAATGGTCAAAGTGATGGATTTTTACAACAAGACCGTTGGTAATTATCCCTATAAACAATATTCGTTTATACAAGGAGGCGATGGCGGAATGGAATATGCCATGTGCACGCTAATGCTTGGAAACGGAAAACTAGAAGGAATTTTGGGAACGGCAACTCATGAGTTGGGACATTCTTGGTTTCAGCATGTTTTGGCCTCCAACGAAAGCAAACACCCTTGGATGGACGAAGGATTTACCTCCTTTATCGAAGATTTGGCATTGAATGAAATTGACGATAAAAAAGTAGAAAATCCTTATGAATCGGCATACAGATCCTATTATAAATTAGTGGAATCAGGCAAAGAGCAGCCGCAAACGACTCACGGAGATCGATATGACGAGAATAGACCTTACAGTGTTTCGGCTTATTCCAAAGGAGAAATTTTCTTGTCGCAATTAGAATATTTAATTGGAAAACAGAATGTTATTAAAACGCTGAAACGTTATTTTCAAGAGTTTAAATTCAAGCATCCAACGCCAAATGACATCAAAAGAACTGCTGAACGCGTTTCGGGAGCCAACCTAGATTGGTATTTAACGGATTGGACACAAACCACAAATACGGTAGATTACGGGATTAAGGAAGTGAAAGACAGTGCCGATAAAACGAGTGTTGTTTTAGAAAGAATTGGCAGAATGCCAATGCCAATTGATATTTTGGTCGAATATGTAGATGGAACAAAAGAAAGTTTTTACATTCCTTTGCGAATGATGAGTTTTGAAAAAGAAAACCCGAATCCAGAAACAAAAAGAACGGTTTTAGGAGACTGGGCTTGGGCATTTCCAACCTATGAATTCAGTATTTCTAAGCCAAAAACTTTCATTAAAAAAATAACCATAGATCCAAGCGGATTAATGGCTGACGCAAAAAGAGAGAACAACGTTTATGAACTGAAATAGGTTTTTATTTAAAACAAAAAAGGCTGTCTTTTTGAGACAGTCTTCTTTGTTAGGTTGCAAAAGCTGTTATTTTTTTATTCCCAAAGATTCTAAAAAGGCATTCGAGTTTGATTTTCGACCTAGAAATTTTTCTACTATTTCTATTTCTGGCACAGTTGCTCCTTTTTCTAAAATCTCTTTTCGGTATCGAATTCCGGTTGCTTTATCCATTACACCATTTTTTTTAAAAACAGAGAACATATCTTGCGCATACACTTTTGACCATAAATAGCCATAATAATTGGCACCATAACCATTCAAATGCCCAAAACTGCAAATCATGTGATTGTTGTCATTAAACGGCAATTGATTTAGAGATATTTTTTCTTTAAAAACTTCAAGAACTCCTTTTTGTTTAGTTTCGGCGTATTTATCTTCATACGTAAAGTCGGTTAATCCGTACCCAACTTGACCAATGTAATGACTTCCGATATTCAATAACTGTGTTTGTTTCATTTTATCGAACAAATCCTTTGGGAGTGTTTCCCCTGTTTTGTAATGTTTTGCAAAAAGTTTTAAAGCATCATATTCCCAGCACCAATTTTCTAAAAATTGAGAAGGAGCTTCAGTGAAATCGCCTTTTACAGAGAAAGAATTTTGCGAAGCAATATCAGGATGACCCAATAACCAATGTACTAAATGGCCAAATTCATGAAACATCGTAATTACATTGTCATGCTCTAAAAGCGAAGGTTCATTAGCGGTTCCTTCTGGGAAATTACAAATAAGAGCTGCTTGTGGCAAGTTTTCTACGGCATCTTTTTTCGAATATTGGCTTATAGGAAAACAAGCAAAATGAGTGTATTTGTTCGCTCTTGGAAATAAATCTAAATAAAAACTTCCTATTTTTTTCCCTTCGCTCCACATTTCAAAAGTTTTCACTTTGGCATCCCAAACCGGCATTGTTATAGATGGTTTTATTTGAATGCCCAATAAATTTTCATAAACCGTGAACATGCCTTTTATGGTATTGTTCATTTCGAAGTATTTTTTTACCTCGTCTTTGTCTAATTTATACTTGGTATTAAGCATTTTTTTGCTGTAATAACTAAAATCCCAACCGTATAAAGTGTCTGATTCTGATGGGTTTAATTCATTTTTGAATGCTTTCAGCGTTTTTACTTCATTTGTAACCAAAGGCGTAAGTTTCGTTATCAAATCATTTTCAAAAGCCCAAACATTCTCGGGTTTTGCAGCCATTTTATCTACAACCGAATAAGCGGCATAAGACGTAAATCCTAGTTTTTTTGCATAAAGACTTCTGTAAAATAATAAACTGTCTAAAACCGCTATATTTTGCGGAAAAGCTCTGTTGTTATAGCGTAAACCAAATGTTTTTCTTGTAGCTGTTTTATCGGCATTTTCACTAATATTAATCACATTCGGACCATTTACACGAACCATATATTTGCCATTTGGTCGTTTCCAAGAATTAAGTGTTTCGGTGTCAATTCCCTTTAAATCTACGTCTGAAAATTCAATACTATCCTTGCTGTCATTGATGTTTTTATCGAATAAATTACCAAATTTAATAAGCTTATTATTGATTTCTTCCAATGGTTTTCTATCAGCAAGGCTCAGTTTCATCCCATTTTTTTCAAATGAAATAACCGATTCCGACAAGAACTTTTTTTGTTTATTGGAAAGAACGATTCCTCTATTGGTCGAAAGCTTTTTTAAGACTTTGTACAAAGGTTCATTCAAACTTAGATTACTGGCATAAACAGATAATTTTTCGCTTTCGGCGTAAGCGGTATTTCGAATTTCATCATTGGAATAAGTCGAAGAAATTAAACCAATTTTCATCGATAAATCGGCAATTTCATATTGCAAATTATCATAAGCAACTAGGGTGTTCGAAAGGGTTTGAGTTTTTACGGCAACCATTTTCTTGATTTTTTCATCCGAAGATTTTATAACCATTGCAACGGCATCTTTTAGTGTGGCAGCGGTTACTTTTGTAAAATCAATAGGTTTATTATCGTGTTTTAAAAGAATGTTTGAATCCAAATCTTGAGCTTGAATAATTCCGCCAATCATCAATAATGCTAGAATAAATATTTTTTTCATAGGTTATAAAATTTTGTTGATTCCTTTGGTTTTGGTTGCTGAAAATGAATATAAAAGTAATGATTTTAGACGAAAGTTTTTTAACCCAAATTCTTCAACATATCTTTCGTCATGCTTTCTAAATTAAAATCGTGATGCCAGTTCCAGTCTTCTCTCGCACGAGAATCGTCAATGCTGGCTGGCCAACTATCGGCAATTATTTGACGGAAGTCAGGATGGTATGAAACGGTGAATTCAGGAATATGTTTTTTGATTTCGGCAGCAATTTCCTTTGGTGTAAAGCTCATCGCCGCCAGATTATACGAAGACCGAATCTTGATTTGTTCCGCTGGCGCATTCATGATTTGTATCGTTGCCGCAATAGCATCATCCATGTACATCATGGGCATTTTGGTTTCGGCCGATAGGAAACAGTCATATTTTTTATTGCTCAAGGCTTTGTGATAAATGTCTACGGCATAATCCGTCGTACCGCCACCGGGATCGGTCGACCAGCTCACTAAGCCCGGATACCGAACGCTACGAACATCGACTCCAAAATGAGTATGGTAATATTCGCACCATCTTTCGCCAGCTAATTTGCTAATTCCGTAAACTGTCGAAGGCTCGGTAATCGTAAATTGCGGTGTATTTTCTCGTGGCGTGGAGGGGCCAAAAACAGCAATGCTTGACGGCCAGAATATTTTTTTTATTTTCTTGGCTTTCGCCAAATTCAAGACATGAAAAAGCGAATTCATATTCAAATCCCAAGCAAAAGCAGGATTTTTTTCGGCTGTTGCCGATAGTAATGCCGCCATTAAATAAATGTCGGTGATGTGATGAACTTCGACAAGATGCTCAATTTGGTTGAAATCGAGTGCATTTACAACTTCAAAAGTACCCGAATTTACAATGTCATTATTCAATTTTCGAATATCGGAAGCGACCACATTTTCGGTTCCATATATTTCTCGAAGTTTATGGGTAAGTTCGGTCCCAATTTGCCCACAAGCACCTATAATCAGTATTTTAGGATTCATAATTTAGGAGATTAAAAAACAAAGATAACGTTTTCGTAAATATCCTAATTTCATTAAAACCGAAATAAATTGGGTAAAAAGGCATTAATAATCGTGCTTAATTTCTTAATTTCCATGCTTTAAAAACAAAAAAATGGCTTTAGGTATATTAGATTGTTATTCTAAATGTTGAAATTCGTAATTGTAAATTTACTTCGTAACTTTGTGGCTTAATAAATTCGCAATGAAATTTAAATTTATATATCTTCTTTCTTTAGTTTTTGTGTTGTTTTCGTGTAAAGACCAAACGCAAAAACGTATTGTTGAAACTGAAAAAGACTTCAAAAAGAAGGAATTAATTTTTTCGAATATCGATAAAGGCTGGATTTTTAATGCCAATCCTATTAATTCAACTTCTCAAGCAAATAAATCAATTTGGAAAGAATGGGGTTTATTTTTGACGGAATTAGAGCAAAAACCAAAGAAAACAATTGGTGCTTTTCAAAAAAAATCAACGGAACTTTCTAAGAAAGTCATGGATTTGAATAATAATATTCCAATTGATTTTAATAAACCTCAAATCAAAAGTCGAATTTCGATGCTTATTACCAAAGTGAGAATGTTAGATTTATACATACACTTAGACAACATTCCGGATAAGAAAGTGGTTGTTTTGGTTGGCGAAATCAACGTAGAATTAGTTTCCCTGCAAAATCAAATGGATAAAATTGTTCGAAAAAGTAAAATTCCAATGGAAGCTGGCGAATCCGAATTGAAGAAAATGTTGGATACTGCAAGAGCAATTCCTAATGTAAAACCAGATCCAAATCTTCCTCGAATTGAGTAAAACAATCCTATACAAAATCTACGATAATTCGCCAAAAATCAAGCAAATTGTAGCTAATTTGCAACAAGCCGAACAAAAAATCCAACTGAACGGATTGATAGGCTCGTCGCTTTCGTTTGTGGCGCAATCGCTTTTCAAAAAGATCGAAAAACCGTTTTTATTAATTTTAAACGATAAGGAAGAAGCGGCTTATTATTTGAACGATTTGGAGCAAATGATTGGCGAAGAGGACGTGC
The DNA here is from genome assembly GCA_947373225.1 of Flavobacteriaceae bacterium. Taxonomy (GTDB): domain Bacteria; phylum Bacteroidota; class Bacteroidia; order Flavobacteriales; family Flavobacteriaceae; genus Flavobacterium. The sequence continues at coordinate 17,485 of CANBWX010000057.1, forward strand.
TTTTTTATCCCGGTTCGTATCGTCGTCCGTACCAAATTGAAGATACCGATAATGCCAATGTTTTGCTTCGCGCCGAAGTCCTGAACCGCATTAATTCCCGCAAGAAACCGGCCATTATTGTCACTTATCCCGAAGCCCTTTTCGAGAAAGTGGTCACCCGAAAAGAGTTGGATAAAAATACTTTGAAAGTGGCTGTTGGCGACAAGATTTCTATCGATTTTATCAATGAAGTTTTGTTCGAATACGAGTTCAAAAGAGTCGATTTTATTA
>CANBWX010000058.1 GCA_947373225.1 Flavobacteriaceae bacterium
ATAATTTTTGTTCCAATACCTTCTTTACTTTTAATATCTAATTTTCCTCCATTTTTCACAAGCATCGATTTGCAAAGTTGCATTCCCAAACCTGTTCCTATAATTTCTTTGTTATTTTTTTTAGACAATTGCATGGTTTCTTGAAGTAATTCTTCTATTACAGCTGTACTCATTCCTATACCTGTATCTTCAATAACTAACTGAACAAAATTAGCATCCGAATTTTGAGTATAAATAGAAATAGTTCCGTTTTCTTTAGAAAATTTCAGTGCATTGTCCATCATATTTCGCAGGATGATTTTCAACGAATCCAAATCCATAGTAACAAAAATATTTTTATTAACACTATTTTTGAGCGCAATGTTTTTATCAAATACCAAAGGTTTATAATTGTATTCTATTTGCTGAATAATAGAATACAAATGCAACGGTTCTTTTTGGAAAAACAATTGGTTAGTTTGTTGTTGCGCCCAGTTGAGCAAGTTGTCTAGTAGATTGTAGGAGCTATTAGCAATGGCACTATTCTTATGTAATAGAACATCAAGTTGTTCGTAATTTTTGGTTTCCAAATGATTTAACAATTTGGTATTGCTGATTTTTAAAGCATTAACTGAGGAACGTAAATCGTGGCTAACTATGGAAAACAATTTATCTTTGGTAGCATTTAATTCGTCAAGGTTTTCTTTTTGAGCTAAGATAATCTTATTGGTTTTTATCTTTTGTTGGTAAAAGTAAAACCCAATTCCAAACATAATAAACAAGAGTGCGGCTACAATGAGAAGCCCATTTCGTTGTGTATTTTTTATTCTGTTTTCAACTTCAAGTAAATGAATTTCTTTTTGTTTTTGCTTGATAGCAAATTTCTTTTCTATATCAGCAACTGCCCAAATTTTATTTTGATCCGTTAACGAATCGTTCCATTTTTCAGTTTCTTTTCTATAAATAAGTGCTTTTTCGAAGTTTTTCCTATTTTCTTCAACAACAGCCATGTTTTTTGTAGCAGTTTGTTTTAAATCATATCTCTTTACTTTTTTAGACAAAAGATATGCTTTTTCAAAAAAAGATATTGCCAAATTATCTTTATATTGTTCATAATATAAAGTTGCGATATCTCCATAGGCTCCAATAATAGAGACAGTATCTTTTTCGGATTCTTGCAATTTCATGCTTTTTAAAAGATAGGGTTCTGCGTTTTTAAAATCTCTTAGTTGCAGATAACAAACCCCTAAATTATGATTGATGAAACTTTTTTTTATATCAAAATAATTAGTATCGGATATATCTTCAAATTCGTTGAAATAATTTATGGCTTTATGAAATTCATATTGCTCTAATGCAATTTGACCCAAAACATTATATACGCTTTTTTGAAATTTAAATGTTTTTGAAATTTTATTAAATTCAGTTTTTGCTTCCGAAAAGAGTTTTTTTTCTTTAAAACTAACCCCTCTAAAAAAGTGACAGTAGTTAGTCATTTCTGTATTTCCTTTAGTAGCACTTAATGCTTTCATGGAGTAAACTAGGGTAGAATCCCAGCTTTTATGTAAGAAAAAAGATTGCGCTTTATCAAAATTTATTTCATGAGTAAATTTATTGCATCTATTTTTAACCTCAACTTCAAACAAATTTTTATTTTTTTGTTGTGAAAAGAGTAAAGAAATTGTATTGAATAGTACCAGAAAAAATAATAATTTTATTTTATTTCTTGTCAACTTGATTTTATTTTTTTGTAAATATAATTCAATTTGACTATATAAAAAAGAGGGAAAATAAATCCCTCTTTTAATTATTTTTAAATACTATTTTGTTCCTAATTAAGGTTGAACCGTAGTAGTAGTTCCTCTTGAATTTACAGGGTCTATATCATAAACAACAGTTTGAATTGAAGAAGGTTTAGGATTAAGATTCGAAACTTCAAAATTTATTTGATACGCATTAAATGTAGACGCTGTTGTTTCGTTTGAGTCATATGCAATATTAAATATGGGGTTTTTAGGATTTGGATTATAATATACCGAAAAAGAACTAATTGTAAGACTTGAGTCAATAAAAACTATTGCACAAACTTGAAGATTATTTGTTTTAGCATTGTAATAAGATTGAACTAAAGGAGGTAAAGGTGTTGTTGGTCTGGGATTAGTAAAACTAATCTGACTAGTTAAAGGAACAAAACTCGAAGCTATTATTGTTCCTGGTGGTACTGATGTACTTGATGAATTTGTTGTACTCATAATTGTTTTGTTTGTTGCAATAATTAATTAATTTTTTACATTCAAATATACTATTAGTTGCTGCTATATATACCAACCACATCACCTTTATTGATCGAAAATGCTGAAGATTTTAAAAGATGAATACTATCATTCCCCCATTTTCTTGAAATTGGATGATATATATATAAATAACTTTCTCCTGAAAAACAAAGCCCCATAACATGTATATACCCTTTTGAATTAACAAATAAATAAAGAATAACCGTATTTTTATTTATAACTTGTACTGGTATAGTTACAATGCTATTTGTAGCTATGATATATTTTATTATAGTTCCTGTATTACCCGAAGGCAAATACAAATTACCACTTCGATCACAACACATATTGGTAGTTAAACTACCAAATCTTGAATTTGTTATTTGATTAGACCATTCAGAACCATTCCAATTCTGTAAATAACAAGTTCTTGAATTATCAGAATTCGGATAATTCATTAGAATCCATAAATTATCGGATTCGTCTATGCACATATCAGAAATAGCATATTTAAGTCTATTCCCTAATAATTCTTTAAAATTTCCATTGGTTAGATTAATACTTACCACATAATCATTCTCATTTCTGTCAATGAAATTTCCTGTTATATAGATAGTATCATTTGAATTGCAACAAATTAAATTAATTGGAAATTGAATTAATTTATTAGAAAAAGAAGTCCATTCTTTGGTTATTGGGTTATATTTAGCAATACAACAATCCCCATTTGAATCTTTGAAATCACCAACCACATAAATATTCCCATTAGAATCTGTACAAACAGCATTAACTGTGTCGTCAAAATTTCCTCCTAAGGAGTCCCATTTTTTTGCACTTGTATTCCATTTTGCTAAATCTCCTAATTTAGAATTATAAGGGTAAAAATTTCTTGCCGCATAAAGATTTCCTTTAGAATCTGTACAAACTATAAATCCGCAATTTTGAGTACTATTTAATACACTAAAAGCAATCTTTGTTTCACTAATTTTTTCCATAATTATTTGTATTTAATCTTCTACTCTTAAGTCTTTTTGGTTTCGCATGTTTATTATAGTGGTTTCTAACTCAACATTAACATATAGCAGTTTAAATTGTTATTTTTTCATAAACTTTTTAAATATGTTTAGACAAAAAACAAATTATTTACTTCAAAAGTATTCGATAATAAAAAGGAATAATTAAAAAATGTCATGAGAGGGTTTTTTAATGTCATGAAATAGAAAAATTGCATTTATAAAACATTTCATAAGTGCTTTTATGTTCTTTCTACTTAAATTAAGTACGTTAATAATTAAAACGATGTGACATCGAAAAAAAATAAAATTTTTTAATTTCAATTGACTAATCCTGAAAAAATGATACAGGAAAAAAAACACCCTTTTTGGAAAGTGTCAAAAAAAAATTCCATCCCGAAAATCAGGATGGAATTTTTTTTATAAAATAGCTAAATCTAAAGTGCTTTTGCGTTTTTTACTTTTTGATCTGTAATGGCAATTTTTAAAACTTCGCTCATTTCTTTAACATAATGAAAAGTAAGTCCATCAATATATTCTGGCTTAATCTCGTCAATATCGCTTTTGTTTTCGTGACACAAAATAATTTCTTTAATATTGGCTCTTTTGGCTGCCAAAATCTTTTCTTTTATTCCGCCCACAGGCAATACTTTTCCGCGCAAGGTAATTTCGCCTGTCATCGCTAATCCTTTCTTAATTTTCTTCTGCGTGAGCACCGAAACTAAAGAAGTCAACATGGCTATTCCTGCACTTGGTCCGTCTTTTGGGGTGGCTCCTTCTGGAACGTGTAAATGAATGTTAAATTTCGTTAAAACTTCAGGATTCACGCCAAGAAACTCAGCATTGGCTTTGATATATTCTAAAGCTATAGTAGCCGATTCTTTCATTACATTTCCTAAATTTCCGGTAATAGTCATCGCTCCTTTTCCTGGAGAAATTAAGGATTCTATAAACAGAATATCGCCTCCAACACTGGTCCACGCTAGTCCTGTAACAACTCCAGCAACATCATTGCTTTCATATTTATCTCTTTCTAATCTCGGAATTCCAAGTACTTTTAAAATATCTTCGTCGGTTACTTTTTTATTGTATTCCTCCTCCATCGCGATAGATTTTGCCGCATTACGAATCACTTGCGCAATTTTGGCTTCTAAGCCACGAACACCAGATTCACGGGTATAACCTTCGACAATTTTCTCTAATTGTTTTTTTCCAATGTTTAAATCCTTGGTAGTTAAACCATGTTCTTTTAGTTGTCTTGGAAACAAATGCTGACGTGCAATTTCGACTTTTTCTTCAATCGTATATCCCGACATTTTTATGATTTCCATGCGGTCTCTCAACGCAGGCTGAATTTCCGCCATATTATTGGACGTGGCAATAAACATCACTTTAGATAAATCGTAACCCATTTCAAGGAAATTATCATAAAAAGAGTTGTTTTGTTCCGGATCTAAAACTTCTAATAATGCCGATGACGGATCACCTTGATGGCTATTGGATAATTTATCGATTTCGTCCAAAACAAAAACCGGATTTGATGTTCCTGCTTTTTTCAAACTCTGAATTATTCTTCCAGGCATCGCGCCAATGTAAGTTTTACGGTGACCACGAATTTCGGCCTCATCACGTAAACCACCAAGAGAAATTCTCACATATTCTCTTCCCAAAGCTTCCGCAACCGATTTTCCAATAGAGGTTTTACCAACTCCCGGAGGTCCTGTCAAACAGATAATTGGGGATTTCATATCATTTCGCAATTTCAAAACCGCCAAATGTTCAATCATTCTTTTCTTAACATCTTCTAAACCAAAATGATCTCTATCCAGAATTTTTTGAGCGCGTTTTAAGTCGAAATTATCTTTCGAATATTCGTTCCAAGGCAATTCTAAAAACAGGTCTAAATAGTTTCTTTGGATTCCAAAATCAGGTGCTTGCGGATTCATTCTTCGCATTTTTCCTAATTCTTTCTCAAAATGTAACTGCGTTTTCTCGTCCCATTTCTTGTCTTTGGCCTTCAAACTCATTTCGTCCATTTCCTCTTCTTGCGAAGCACCACCTAATTCTTCTTGGATAGTTTTCATTTGTTGATGAAGGAAATATTCGCGTTGTTGTTGGTCTAAATCGAAACGAACTTTAGACTGAATATCATTTTTCAATTCGAGTTTTTGCAACTCAATATTCATATAACGAAGCGTTTCTAAAGCGCGTTCTTTTAAAGCATTAATCGACAATAAATCTTGTTTTTCCTGAACCAATAAGTTCATATTTGAAGTTACAAAATTGATTAAAAACGACTGGCTTTCTATATTTTTGATAGCAAAAGTAGCTTCGCTAGGAATGTTTGGACTTTCTTTTATAATTTGAATTGCCAATTCCTTGATCGAATCGATAATTGCCACGAATTCTGTATCTAATTTACCCGGTCTTTTTTCTGGAACTTCTCTAATATTCGCGGTAATATATGGTGTTTCGCTAATAACTGCATCTATCTTGAAGCGCTTTTTTCCTTGAAGAATAACGGTAACATTTCCGTCAGGCATTTTTAAAACACGTAAAATTTGAGCTACAGTCCCTATTTTGTGAATATCATTTATTGAAGGATCTTCAACTTCTTCATTTTTTTGAGCAACAACGCCAATTATTTTTCCCGCAGCATAAGCATCGTTAATCAATTTTATAGATTTATCGCGTCCAGCCGTAATTGGAATTACGACTCCAGGAAATAAAACCATATTTCGCAGGGATAAAATAGGCAAAGAATCCGGTAATTCTTCATTATTCATTTCCTCCTCGTCTTCGGGAGTCAATAATGGGATTAAATCTGTTTCCGAATCAAATTCTTGAAGTGACAAATTGTCAAGTGTATTTATTTTATGATTTGACATATATTATTTAAGTCTTTTTGTCATTAAATTTATTCATTAATATAACAAATATAAAGCATCAACACCATAAATAGGTGTTTGCTACTTGATATTCGCATAAGGTTGAAAAGTGGCAATCATTATGCCAAAATAATCCTAATTGCAATCATTTAAATATGATTTAGTTTAGTTTTCGAAAATTAAGATTTGCATCAAAATGTGTCAAATTGATATTCAATCGGATTATAAAAAGTCAGCCAAAATTATTCTACATATTCTGTTTTCTTGATAAAACTTAGTACAATGTAGCCAAGCAAAAAGAAAACGGCTAGAATAAAAATTGAATTTCGCATCGAATTGGTTATTGAACCCACAAAACCAAAAATAAAAGTTCCTAAAACTATGGCGATTTTTTCGGTTACATCAAAGAAGCTAAAATAAGTAGCATGGTCTTCGGTTTCGGGCAATAATTTAGAATAAGTAGATCGAGACAAAGACTGAATTGCGCCAAGAACCATACCTATTGCTCCTCCAAGTGAATAAAATTGCAAGTGAATATAAGTATTATTTTTATCTAATAAATAGGCGGCAAAACATATCAATCCCCAAATCGCAATGGTGAGTTTAAGCGTTTTTATGTTTCCAATTCTTTCTGATATTCTTGCAAACATAAAAGCTCCAAAAATAGCTACTAATTGAATCAATAAAATGGTGATTATCAATTGACTCGTTTCAATTCCTAATTCGATTTTACCGTAAATTCCAGCTAATAAAATAATCGTTTGAACACCAATACTATAAAGAAAAAAAGCTATTAAAAACTGTTTCAAAGCCGTCAATTTTTTCAAACTTTGTAGAACTACTTTTAATTCTCTTAATCCTTTGAATATAAAATCTTTTCGAGGTTTTTTATTAAATACATTATTGGGTAAATAATAAAAGGTAATTTGGGCAAAACCCATCCACCAAATTCCCACCGATAAAAAAGAAAATCTTGCTGGTAATGTAGGATCTGATATTCCGTACCATTCGGGTTTCATTACCATTGTCAAATTAAAAGTCAGCAAAATTACCGACCCAAAATAGCCATACATAAAACCTTTGGCACTTACTCTATCATGTTGTTCCGGAAAAGCAATTTCGGGCAAATAGGAGTTATAAAAAACTACACTTCCCCAAAAACCAATACTTGCCAAGATGGTAAACAAAATCCCAATCCATAAAGTATTCTGATCTTTAAAGAAAAACAAACACATCACCGAAAGCGATCCTAAATAACAAAAAAACTGCATAAATCGTTTCTTATTCCCCGTATAATCTGCAATCCCAGATAAAATGGGTGATAAAAATGCAACTATCAAAAAGGAAATAGATAAGGAATAAGATAGCAAAGAGGTGTTGTGAAATGAGGTGCCAAGAAAGTTGACGATTCCGTTATTTCCGCTTGTCACAGATTCATAATAAATGGGGAAAACTGCTGTGGCAATTACTAATGAATAAACTGAATTTGCCCAATCGTAAAATGCCCAAGCATTTATGAGTTTAGGACTTCCTTTTGGTAAATTTTCCATTGTTGGGGTTTTATTGAATTTCAAATATAATTAAAAAACAGTTTACCTTATTTATCCTGAGGATTTCTCAACTTACTATTTTTATATCCATAAGAAAAGTAAATAACCATACCAATAGCCAACCAAATAATGAATATTCTCCAATTAGTCCAGCCTAATTCCGTCATTAAATAAAGATTGGTTAATATCCCCAAAAGTGGTAAAAGAGATAATTTTTTTCTGAAGGCAAGAACTGACAATCCTAAAAAAATTAGCCAAAATACGGCAGATAAAGGTTTTTCTTTTATTAAATTGAAAAAACCACCACCATATTGTTGCGAAATATAAAGGCAAACCAAGAATAAAATCCCAAGAATAAATTGAGAATTAATATACGGAACCTTAAACTTCGCTTCATCACTCAATCCTTTAGCATCCATATAAAGTACGCCGCAACATACTACAATGAAAGCAAATAAAGTCCCAACACTGGTAAGATCGATAAAAAATTGCATATTCATAAACAAGGAAGGAACACCGACCAAGAATCCCGTAATAATAGTTGCAAAACCAGGTGTATGGAATTTAGGATGAATCTCTGAAAACTTTTTCCATAACAATCCATCACGGCTCATCGCCATCCAGATACGAGGTTGCCCCACTTGATAGGCCAACAAAGCACTGGTAATAGCAACTACGGCACTTATAGAGATTATCTCAGCCATCCAATTGGCATTTACTACTTTAAAAACATAAGATAAAGGGTCATTTACTCCCAATTCTTTAGAATTAACCATTCCTGTTAAAACAAGGGTAATAACTACATACAGCACTGTACAAATAACCAAGCAATAAATCATGGCTTTTGGCAAATCTCGTTGCGGATTTTTACATTCTTCCGCAGTGGTCGAGATGGAGTCAAAACCAATAAAAGCAAAGAAAACGGAAGCTACACTTAACATTACACCATGCACACCATTCGGTGCAAAAGGGGTCCAGTTTTCGGGTTTGATATAGAAAAAACCTCCTACAATAACCAGAGCAATAACGGCAAGTTTTATAATTACCAAAATATTGCTTGCATTCTTGGATTCCTTCATTCCAATATAAATCAAAGAAGTAATAGCCAAGGTAATTAAACCTGCAGGAAGATTAAAAATAATAGGAATTCCTCCCACAATTGGGGCGTCTTGAAAAGCATGAGCAAGGTTTTGTATTGGTGTAGCAATTTTAGCTAACGTTCCACTTTGTGTAGCTTCCTGAACCTGAATATAGGCATCATGGGCAGATCCATAATCTACACCCAACCACGAGGGCCAATGAATACCAAAGCCCGAAAGCATGGACGTAAAATATTCCGACCATGAAATGGCTACAACCATATTAGACACAGCGTATTCCAAGATTAAAGCCCAGCCAATAATCCAAGCAAAAATTTCTCCCAAAGAGACGTAAGCATAAGTATAGGCACTCCCGCTTATAGGAACTGTTGAGGCAAATTGTGCATAACAAAGAGCGGTAAATCCACAAGCAACTGCAGTAAAAATGAAAAGTAAAATTACGGCTGGACCTCCATTAAAACTGGCTCTACCAATGGTACTAAAAATACCAGCTCCGATAATGGCGGCGATTCCAAAAAAAGTTAAATCTTTTACAGTTAACACTTTAGCTAACGAATTATGTCCGTCTGATTCGTTCTTAGCTACCTGTCTTAAAATATCCTGAACCCCCTTTTTCTTAAATAAACTTGAAAATGCCATATTGTAAATTTTATTATTAAATCAAATATATAAAACAATGTCAATTTATAGCGTTTCCAAGTATATATTTATTCTAAAGTTGTAAACTAAAATGAAAATTATAATCTGTTTACTTCAAACATGATCTCAAAATAGTCACTGGATGTAAGGCTTTCCGATTAGTTCCATCAAAAATTTGATGACGACAACTTGTTCCTGCTGCGGCAATTGCAGTTTTGGCATCGGTTGCACGAATTTTCGGAAATAAAGTATCTTCGCCCATTTGCATACTCACGTCATAATGCTCTTTTTCGTAACCAAAAGAACCAGCCATTCCGCAACATCCTGAATTATAGATGGTAACCACGCTATTTTTCGGTAAATTCAACATGGCGAATGTAGCTTCTACTGAACTCAACGATTTTTGATGACAATGTCCGTGAATTTTTATTGTTTTTTCTACATCCGAAAATTGCTCCGAATGTATTTTACCAAAAGTGATTTCTTTCTTGAAAAACTCTTCAACTGTAAGCACATTTTTGGCTAACTTTTCTGCAGCTTCTTTATCGTCTGCCAATCGTATATATTCATCTCTAAAAGTCAAAATTGCCGATGGTTCAATCCCAATTAACGGACAATCCTCGGATATATAATCCGAAAAAATAGCAACATTTATATTTGCAATAGCTTTTGCTTGTTCCAAAAAACCTTTAGAAATAAAGGCTCTTCCGCTTTCTTCATGCTCTACAAGAATAACTTCGTAGCCTAATTTTGTCAATAATTCATAAGTATCAATACCTACCGAGACATCATAATAATTTGTAAATTCATCACAAAACAAAACTATTTTTCCATTCTTGCTCTTGGCTCTTGGTTCTTGGTTCTTCAACTTATTTTCATACCATTTTCGAAAGGTGATTTTAGACAACAAAGGAACTTCCCGTTTTGGCGCAATTCCCATGGCATTTTTCACAAAAGACCTATTAACCATAAAATTGGTCGTTCTTGGAAAAAGACTTCCTAAACCATTCAGTTTTGCGTTGAAAGCAAATATTTTATTTCGAATAGAAAACCCATTTTCTTTTTGATATTGGTACAAAAATTCCGATTTTAGAGCTGCAACATCAACGTTACTAGGACATTCGCTTGCGCAAGCTTTGCAACTTACACATAATTCGAAAACTTCATGTAATTCCTTATGATCAAATTTATTGTCTTTTTCAGAATGGGTAAGGTATTCACGCAACGCATTGGCTCTAGCCCGTGTCGTATCTTTTTCGTTTCGGGTGGCTCGATAACTCGGGCATAAAGTACCGCCCGCCGATGGTAACTTTCTGCAATCGCCCGAACCATTGCATTTTTCTGCCAATCGCAAAACGCCCATACTATCCGAAAAATCTTGAATCGTCTGAATATCTGGTTCTACTCTACCTGCTTCCACCCGAAGGTTTTCGTCCATTTTCGAAGTGTTTACTATTTTTCCTATGTTCAAAATAGCATTTGGATCAAAAGCCGATTTGATTCGTTTGAGCAATTCATAATTTTTATCGCCAATCATAAACGGCAAAAACTCGCCACGAACTATTCCGTCCCCGTGTTCTCCGCTCAATGAACCTCTATATTTTTTTACCAAATGCGCGACTTCGGTTGCGATGGTTCTAAAAAGGACTACATCTTCTTTTTTCTTTAAATTCAAAACCGGACGCAAATGTATTTCGCCAGCTCCAGCGTGCGCATAATAAATGGCTTCTTGGCCGTACTTTTTCATCATAGCGGAAAATTCGGCAATATAATTGGGCAAATCGCTCAATTCTACTGCGGTATCTTCAATAGAATCGGCTGCTTTATTATCACCAACGATGCTTCCTAAAAGTCCAAGACCGGCTTTTCGGAGTTCAATGATTTTATCAATATCGGCTCCGTATAATTTTATTAAGGCATAGCCAAAATTGTGGTTTTGCAAATCTTCAACCAAAGCATTCGCCTGATTTTCGGCATCTTCCATAGAATTAGAAGCTACTTCGAACATCATAATTGCCTTTGGATTTCCTTCGATAAAAAGTCTATTTTTGACTTGTTCCCGATTGTTTTTGGTACAATCCAAAATCGTATCATCCATCATTTCGCAAGTATATAAATGATGTTTCATTGCCTCGATAACCGATTCTAAACTTTCTTGAATGGTATGAAAATGTGCTACAACCATAACGCTATTTACAGGCTGTACATCATCAACTTTTAAAGTGATTTCTGTGGTAAAAGCTAGCGTTCCTTCGCTTCCACAAAGTAATTTTCCAAGATTTATTGTTGGTTCATTTCCCGAAAATAAGTCCGATTTTAATAATAAATCAACCGCATAACCGGTATTTCGTCTGTGAATTTCAGGCTTTGGAAACTCCGCAACAATTTCTTTTTGAGCATCAGCATTCGAAAGTTCCTCATAAATTGTTTTATAAATTTTGCTTTCAAGCGAATTGCCTTTTGTCTTTTCGATAAAATCTGCCGAAGAAATTTCGTTGAAAACTGCCGAAGAACCATCACTCAAAATGGCTTTTATTTCTACAATTTTATCACGGGTAACACCGTATCGAATAGATGTGGTTCCCGATGAATTGTTGCCGACCATTCCGCCAATCATACATCGATTGGAAGTGGAAGTATTGGGACCAAAAAATAATCCGTGCGGTTTTAAATATAAATTCAGCTCATCCCGAATAACTCCAGGTTGAACCGTTATTGTTTTTTTTGCAGCATCGAAAGAAATAATCTTGGTAAAATGCTTCGAAACATCAACGATAATTCCGCTACCAACGGTTTGTCCTGCTAATGATGTTCCTGCAGTTCTTGGCGTAAGCGAAATTTTATTTTGGTTTGCAAATTGAATTAACTTAACAATATCCTCGTTAGTTTTTGGATAAGCAACTGCAATTGGCGTGATTTTATACGCCGAAGCATCAGTAGAATAGATTGTTTTATGGAGATCGTCAAATAAAAGCGTGCCTTCTAATGACTGAGATAATTGCTGTAATTGAAATGAAGTCAACATGAATTTTATAAAATATTAATTGCAAAAGTCATTTTTGCTTAGACAAAATAAATATAATACATTTTGTTACAAAGAAACAAGCCTACGAACGAAAAGAAATTAAAATCTAAAAATGGTCTATATAAAAACGTTTCTCAATTAATGGAGCAGGTTTAATATATTTGCGTAATAGAAAGATTAATTTTTCTAAATATATTCCAATAAATAGCTTTCGAAAATGAATCCAAATATTGAATCACTATATAAAATTGCTCAAAAACCATCGCGTATCATTGTCGGGTTAATGTCCGGGACTTCAATGGATGGGCTTGATGTGGCATTATGTAAAATTTCGGGTTCGGGCGAAAACACAGCAGTTGAATTGCTTCATTTTGATACTTTGGAATTTTCCAATGAAGTAAAAACCGAAATTCAAAAGGTTTTTGCAAAGCAAAATATCGATTTTCAAACCCTTGTTTTATTAAATGAATGGATTGGCAATTTACATGCCGATATGGTTTTGAAATGCCTTAAAAAATGGAATATTGAAACACATAAAGTTGATTTAATTGCCTCACACGGACAAACGGTATTTCATGCTCCAAAAATTTTGCACCAGCTAGAAAAGTTTCCAAATGGCACTTTGCAAATTGGCGATGGCGATCATATTGCTGTAAAAACTGGAATTATTACCCTTTCGGATTTCAGACAAAAACATCTTGCAGCCGGTGGCGAAGGAGCTCCATTAGCGGTGTATGGTGATTATTTGATTTTTGGAAAGAAAGGCGAAAACCGAATTATGCTCAATATTGGAGGGATTTCAAATTTCACCTATTTACCAGAAAACATGAACCCAGAAGAAGTTTTCGTAACCGATACAGGTTCAGGAAACACTCTGATCGACGCCTTTACTAGACTTCATTTTCCAAATAAAAGTTATGACAAAGATGCTGAAATTGCAAAACAAGGTACAGTAAATCAATCCCTTTTAAAGGCGCTAAAAACGAATAAATTCTTCAAAGATCCGTATCCAAAAACTACAGGACCCGAACTTTTTAATATTGAATATGTTCAAAAAGCACAAAAAGAAAGTGATACCGAGTCTATTTCCGTTCCAGATTTATTGGCAACATTAACCCGATTAAGCGCTGAAACTATAGCCGAAGCCATTATTTATGCTGTCAACAACACAAAATATGACATCGGAAATTTTACTGTTTATTTGTCAGGGGGCGGCATGCACAATCCTTTATTGATAGGTTGGCTAAAAGAATTATTAGTTTGGAATTTCTCAACTACAGATGCAATTGGAATTTCTGGTGATGCCAAAGAAGCCGTATTATTTGCTGTATTGGCCAATGAAACTGTAGCTGGTGGAAAAACAAATTTTGGCTCACGTCAAGGAATTCCATCCGTTTCTTTGGGGAAAATTTCATTTCCAAGCTAAATAGTTTCCTTAATTTTGTTTAAAAAAGCGTCAAAAAAACATTTGGCAAAGAAATTGAGGTTGTAAATAATGTAGCATTTTATTGGAAAAGCTTCCTCAAAAAACTACTTTTGAATTATTACATAATTATAATTAAAAATGATTAAAAAAAAGACTTTATTGTCGTTAATTTCCCTTTTTATCCTTTCAATCTTGAACTTAAATGCTCAAGAAAAAGCAACAAATCCCAAAAATGAATTTAGAGCTGTTTGGATTGCGACTGTGGCAAATATCGATTGGCCAAAAAGTAATATTGATGCTGTAGAAAAGGAAAAAGCAGATTATATTGAAATTTTAGATACCTATAAAAAGCTAAATTATAACGCCGTAATTGTCCAAATTCGTAGTGTTGGCGATGCGTTCTATCCTACTAAATTAGCTCCATGGTCTCGTTATTTAACTGGAAAAGAAGGACAAGAACCAAACCCTTATTTCGACCCACTGGAATGGATGATTACCGAAGCGCATGCGCGTGGATTCGAATTTCATGCTTGGCTCAATCCGTATCGTGCTACAATGGATTTAAAAACAGAAACTTTAAGTCTAAACCATGATTTCTACAAACATCGGGATTGGATGATAAAATATGGCGGAAAATATTATTACAACCCTGCTTTGCCTGAAGTTCAAACGCTTTTAGTTTCAGTTGTAAATGAAGTTGTCCGCAATTATGATGTTGACGCCATTCACTTTGACGACTATTTTTATCCTTATAAAGTCGCTGGTGAAGTATTTAATGATGCTGCAGCTTACGCAAAATATGGCGGTGGTTTAAGCCTCGACAATTGGAGACGTTCGAATGTAAATAACTTGGTAAAATCCGTTCATTATTCTATAAAAAACAGCAAACCGTGGGTGCAATTTGGCATAAGCCCGTTTGGAGTTTGGCGTAATAAATCGGTCGATCCAAAAGGTTCTGACACCCAAGCCGGACAAACAAATTATGATGATTTATACGCAGATCCATTGGCTTGGATGGAAAATGGTTGGGTAGATTATATTGTTCCGCAATTGTATTGGAGTTTGGATCATCCAAAAGCTTCCTACTCAAAACTATTGAAATGGTGGTCAGAAAACTCAAAAAATACCGCTGTTTACATTGGAAACGGAACCTACAAAATAAATAGTGATTCGGATAAAAAATGGAACAATCCAAACGAAATTCCGAATCAAATTAACATCTCAAGAACGTATAAAAATGTTGGTGGAAATGTTTTTTTCAGTGCCAAATCATTCGTTAATAAAAACAAGAATGTTGCTCAATTATTATTGGAAAATCAATATAAATTTCCAGCACTTCCTTATGTAGTTCCAAATTCAAAAAAGACTTTATACTATTGTCCAGAAATAAATACTATTTCGAAAGACACAATTAATTTTAGTTTTACTATCAAAAATCCAACGGATAATAAAGTGCGTTATGTCATGGTTTATCGAGCCAAAAAAGATTTCGATAATGATGTAAATAATCCGAATCAAATCATACAAAAAGTAACTGTAGCCGAAAATTGTGATATTATAACAGTAACTATTTCCGAAAAAAAATCAGAAGAAAATAGCAGTTGCTACATCACTTTTGTTGATTATTATGGTAATGAAAGCGAACCCACAACGGTGAATTTGTCAACAAAAACCAAGGTAAATTAAATGGAAAATAATACGAAACCTTGGTATTGGATACCTATATTAAACTTCGCTTCTGGTTTGCCTTATGCAATAATTATTTCGGTTTCTGTGATTATGTACAAAAGCCTTGGAATCAGCAATGAAGACATCGGAATTTATACTAGCTTATTGTATTTACCTTGGGTAATAAAACCTTTATGGAGTCCGTTTATCGACTTATATTCCACCAAAAGAAAGTGGTTTTTAGCCATGCAATTGTTAATTTCGATTGCCTTTATAATCGTTGGATTAACTATTCCGATGAGCAATTTTTTCGTTCTGAGTTTAGCCGTTTTTTGGATAGCTGCTTTTGCTTCAGCCTCGAATGATGTGGCAAGCGATGGCTTTTATATGTTGGCTTTGGCCAAAGAACAACAGTCTTTTTTCTTAGGAATAAGAAGTACATTTTACCGCCTTTCTTTGCTTACAGCGAATGGATTAATTGTAATTATTGCAGGTTTCCTAGAACAAAAATACGGAGACAAAACCAAAGCTTGGTCTTATACCATGGTGATTATTGGTTTTATAATGACTGTAATTACCATTTATAATTATTTTTCGACACCAAAAATCGAAACTAAAACCACAGAAAGCAAATTAGCAACAAAAGCCAGTTTTGGAGAAGTTTTTATCACTTTTTTCCAAAAGAAACAAATTGGTTTGGTTTTAGCTTTTATCTTGTTATTTAGACTAGGTGAATCCCAATTATTAAAAATGTTGACACCTTTTTTAATCGATAAAAAAGATGTTGGCGGATTGGGTTTAACCACCGAAGATGTTGGTATTATTTATGGAACTTTTGGTGTTTCTGCTCTTGTTGTTGGCGGAATTCTAGGTGGAATTGCCATATCAAAAGACGGACTTAAAAAATGGATGTTACCCATGATTTTATCGATGCACTTGCCTATAATTGGGTTTGTTTTGCTTTCGAATTTTCATCCTGAATCTATTTTTTATGTTTATGCAACGGTAATTTGCGAACAATTTGGATACGGATTTGGTTTTGCCGCCTTTATGATGTTTCTAATTTATGTTGCCGATGGCGAATCGAAAACCTCCCACTACTCCATTGCCACAGGATTTATGGCTTTAGGAATGATGCTTCCAGGAATGCTAAGTGGTTATATTCAGCACTATTTAGGGTATGGTAATTTCTTTATTTGGGTGCTTTGCGCCACGATACCAGGATTAATTTTATCTCGATTCTTGATTTTTCCTAGCGATTTTGGGAAGAAATTAGAATAAAAAATATAGAACGCGAATGACACGGATTTACTTCGTAAAAGCGTGGATAAAAACTGATTTAAAAAAAAGCGAAATAAAATAATTTGACAATCCGTTTTTATCCGTGTTTTCGAGATAGCGAATCTGTTTTATCCGCGTACCAAAAAATTGAACACGAATGACACGGATTTACTTCGTAAAGGCGCGGATAAAAACTGATTTAAAAAAAAAAATACAACTAAAATAATTTGACGATCCGTTTTTATCCGTGTTTTCGAGATAGCGAATCAGTTTTATCAGCGTACCAACAAAGTTTAAATTTCTAAAAATGACATTAGAACAAAAAATAGGACAATTCTTTTTTCCTGCGGCGTTTATCAACGACACCGAAGAAAATATCCAAGAAATAGAACGCCTAATCAAGGAACATAACATTGGTGGACTAACTTTTTTTCACAGTCGAGCCAGTGCTGCGACCAACTACGAATCGAAGAAAAAAGTTGAATTCAACGACGATAGTTTTGAACGGTTAAAAGATCTAATCATTCGTTTTCAAAAATGTGCCTCTACTCCACTCTTGATGAGTATTGATGCCGAATGGGGATTGGCAATGCGGGTC
>CANBWX010000059.1 GCA_947373225.1 Flavobacteriaceae bacterium
GGAATTTTATCCGAATCTAATAAATTGTCGGCAGCTATTGGTGAATTGATGAAAGGTGGCGAAAAAGCAAAAGCCGCAATCCTCAAAGAAAAAACGGTTTTGTTGAAAGAAAAAAGCAAAGCTTTGGCCGGAACTGCGGATCAATTGGCTGCTGAACTTTTAGAAAAACTATATGCTTTACCCAATCTTCCTGCGGATATTGTTCCCGAAGGAAAAACGCCTGAGGAAAATCTAAACATTTTTCAAGAAGGTGATATTCCAGTTTTGCACGAAGGGGCGCAACCGCATTGGGAATTGGTAAAAAAATACGACATTATCGATTTCGAATTAGGAAACAAAATTACGGGCGCAGGATTTCCTGTTTACAAAGGAAAAGGAGCCAAGTTACAACGTGCCTTAATCAATTATTTCCTAGACAAAAACACGGCAGCAGGTTACAACGAAGTTCAGGTTCCGCATATGGTCAACGAAGCTTCGGCATACGGAACTGGGCAATTGCCAGACAAAGAAGGGCAAATGTACCACGACGCAACCGATAATTTATATTTGATTCCAACGGCCGAAGTTCCAGTAACGAATTTGTTTCGTGACGTGATTTTGAACGAAAACGAATTACCAATTTTAACGACTGCTTACACGCCTTGTTTCCGTCGTGAAGCCGGTTCTTATGGCGCTCACGTTCGTGGATTAAACCGTTTGCACCAATTTGACAAAGTGGAAATCGTGCGTGTGGAGCATCCTGATAAATCGTATGAAGCCTTGGAAGGAATGGTCGAACACGTAAAAAGTATTCTTCAAGAATTGAAATTACCGTATCGAATATTGCGTCTTTGTGGTGGTGATATGGGTTTTACCTCGGCATTGACGTATGATTTCGAAGTGTATTCTACGGCGCAAGAGCGTTGGTTAGAAATCAGTTCGGTTTCGAATTTTGAGACTTTTCAAGCGAATCGTTTGAAATTGCGTTTCAAAGATAAAGACGGAAAAAACCAATTGGCGCATACCTTAAACGGAAGTTCATTGGCTTTGCCAAGAGTTCTGGCAGGAATTTTAGAAAATTACCAAACACCGGAAGGTATCGTGATTCCTGAGGTTTTGCGAAGCTATTGTGGGTTTGATATTATTGATTAAAAATTTAACCATATAAGGCATTTAAGGTCATTTAAGTGTTTGTAATATTAAACAATTTGTCAATTTCGACGAAAGGAGAAATCACATAACGAGAGCAACAAATGTGATTTCTCCTTACGTCTAAATGACAAAAAGAAAAACTTAAATGACCTTAAATGCCTTATATGGTTAAAAAATAATTCTGAATCAATGAAAAAACTCTTTCTGCATATAACCCTGTTTTTTTCATTGATTTGTTTTTCGCAAAACGAGCAATTGGCGCAGTATTATTACGACAAAGGCGACTTTGAGAAAGCAAAAATCAGTTTCGAAGAATTATTAAAATCAATACCACAAAATTCCCAGTATTTCCAAAGAACGATTGATTGTTATCAGCAATTAAAGCAATATGATGTTGCCGAAAAAGCAATAAAAGAGCGATTTGACAAATACAAACAAAGCATTCTTTTGGTCGAATTGGGTTATAATTTCCAGTTGCAAAAGAATGAGGCTTCTGCCAAAAAACACTATGACGAGGCCATTGACCGAATCAAGAAAAACCCCAACGAAGTGTATGGGATTTCGAATTCTTTCGAGAAAAAAGCGCTGGTTGATTATGCGTTAAAATCCTACCAAACGGCTGTGGCATTAGTACCAACATTCAATTTTAATTATCAAATGGCGTTGCTTTACGGACAATTGGGCAATACCGAAATGATGATTTCCACTTTTCTTGACGAAGCGTTTGCCAATCCTCAAAATTCGATACAAATCCAAAATCAATTGGCGCGTTTTATGGTAGATCAAGGCGATGAAAATTTCACCGAAACCTTGCGAAAGGCTTTAATTACAAGAGCGCAGAAAAATCAAGATGTTTTTTGGAATCATTATTTGAGTTGGTTTTATGTGCAACAAAAAGAATTTGGCAAGGCTTTTATTCAAGAAAAATCAATCTACAAACGCAATCCTGAATCGCTCTCTGGCATCGTGAATTTAGGTCAACTCGCCATTGAAGAAGACGATCCCGAAGCCGCCAAGGAAATTTTGGGATTTGTATTAGAAAACACCAAAGATTTAGAACTGCTTATTCAAGCCAATTCCTATTTGTTAAAAATGAAAATCGAAAAGGCGCAAGAAAAAGATTTTGCCGCCATCAACACCGAATTAGCTGGTTTATTGAAGCAATATGAAATAAGTCCATTTACGTTATCTTTGCAACTTATTCAGGCGCATTTTGTGGCATTTAATCTGCGAAAACCCGAGGAAGGGAAAGCAATAGTTAAGAAAGCACTCGGTTTGCAATTGAATGATTATGAATCGGCTAAGGCCAAAATGGAGTTGGCGGATATTTTGCTTTACGAAGAAAAATACAATCAGGCATTGCTTTATTATTCGCAAATTGAAGAAAATTTGAAGAACGATGAAGTCGCGCACGAAGCGAGTTTAAAAGCGGCCAAAACGAGTTATTTTCAAGGAGATTTTGTATGGGCGTTGAAACAATTTAAGGAATTGAAAGCCGCGACTTCTGAATTGACTGCCAATGATGCCATGGAATATTTCCTTTTGATCAATGACAATACAGTTGCCGATTCGACACAAACGGCTTTGAAACAATTTGCCAAAGGCGATTATTTGTTATATCAAAACAGGAATCAGGAAGCGATTGTGCAGTTTCGGTCGATTTTGAAAAACTTCAAAGGGCAAGAAATTGAAGCGGTAACTTTGTTGCGTTTGGGAAGAGTTTACGAAAATTTAGGCGACTATAATTCGGCTTTAAGCCAATATCAAAACATAATTGATCATCACGCAGACGGAATTTATATAGACGAAGCTTTGTATTTTTCGGCAGAAATTGAGAATAATAAATTGCATGAACCCGATAAAGCAAAACCGCTTTACGAGAAAATGATTATGAATCATCAAGACAGTATTTACTTTGTTGATGCTCGAAAAAAATACAGGCAATTACGAGGCGATAAAGAATTATAATTTGAAAATGTATCAATTTGAAAATTTGAATTTTTGAACCAACACCTAAAACCCAAGACCTAAATGATAATTTACAACGTTACCACAAACATACACGAAAGCGTTCACGAAAAGTGGATGATTTGGATGCAACACAAACATATTCCAGAAGTTTTGGCTACGGGAAAATTCTCTTCGGCACGTATGGTACGAGTTTTAATTGAGGAAGAAATGGGAGGAACCACGTATTCTGTTCAATATACCACCGATAGCAAAGCAACTTTGGAGAAATATTACCAAGAAGACGCGCCAAAATTACGTGAAGAAGGATTGAAATTATTTGGAGAAAAAATGTTGACTTTTAGAACGGAATTGGAATTAATTTCAGAACACTAAACAAAGAAATGGAAAAAGTAAAAGCCAAAAAACACCTCGGACAACATTTCTTGAAAGACGAAAGCATCGCCAAAGCAATTGCTGATACTCTGAATCTGGAAGGTTACAATGATGTTTTAGAAATAGGTCCAGGAATGGGAGTTTTGACTAAGTATTTATTGGAGAAACCAATCAATACTTATGTAATCGAAATTGACACAGAATCGGTGACGTATTTAGACGAGAATTATCCAAAATTGAAAGATAAAATTATCTCGAAGGATTTTTTGAAATACAATATCAACGAAGTTTTTGAAGGGAAACAATTCGCAATAATTGGAAATTTCCCCTATAATATTTCGACACAAATAGTCTTTAAAGCATTGGAATATAGGGACCAAATTCCGGAATTTGCTGGAATGTTCCAGAAAGAAGTAGCGGAACGTATTTGCGAAAAAAAGGGAACCAAAGCCTATGGAATTCTTTCGGTTTTAGTTCAGGCTTTTTATGATGCCGAATATTTATTTACGGTCGATGAACATGTTTTTATTCCGCCACCAAAAGTAAAATCAGGTGTTTTGCGTTTGCGAAGAAAAGAAAATTATAGCTTGCCTTGCGGCGAAAAATTGTTTTTCACGGTCGTAAAAACAGCTTTCCAACAACGAAGAAAAACGTTGCGAAATAGTTTAAAAACACTAAATTTGTCCGATATTTTAAGAGAAGACGAGGTTTTTAACCTGCGTCCAGAACAACTTAACGTGGAGCAATTTATAGAACTTACCAAAAAAATAGAAGCCGATGGAGTTTAAAATCAGCAAAGATTTAATTCAACAAATAGCACAACTCATTCAAGAGAAAAATAACCATGAACTGGAAATTTTATTGAATGATATGCACCATGCTGATTTTGCTGAAATTCTGGATGAGATTGATATTAAAGAAGCAACCTACATTTTCCAAGTTTTAGACAGTGAAAAAACAGCCGAAATTCTTCTTGAGCTAGAAGATGATTTACGGGAAAAAATATTAAGTCGACTTTCTTCGAAAGAAATTGCGGAGGAACTAGATGAACTAGAGACAAATGATGCTGCCGATATTATTGGTGAACTTTCTAAGGCTAGAAAAGTTGAGGTAATATCAGAACTCCAAGATATTGAACATGCCAAAGGTATTGTCGATTTACTTCGTTATGATGAAGATACTGCTGGTGGAATCATGCATAAAGAGTTGGTGAAAGTCAATGAAAATTGGAATGTGTTGACTTGTGTAAAAGAAATGCGAATTCAGGCAGAGAACATCTCCAGAGTACATTCTATTTATGTGGTCGATGATGAAAACAAACTCAAAGGACGTTTGTCGTTAAAAGATTTATTGACGGCACCTACTACCAAAACGCCAATTAGTGAGTTTTACATTCGAAAATTAAATTATGTAGATGTAGAAATGCCTGATGTTGAGGTCGCTAGAATTATGGATAAATATGATCTCGAAGCCATTCCTGTTGTAGATGAATTAGGACGCTTAGTGGGACGCATCACGATAGATGACGTTATTGATGTCATAAAAGAAGAGATTGAAAAAAGAGATACCGAAGATATTCAAAAATTCGGGGGGTTAGAAGCTCTTGATTTACCTTATGTGCAAACACGACTTTTCGAAATGGTAAAAAAGCGCGCTACTTGGCTTGTTGTTTTATTTTTGGGTGAAATGTTTACTGCTTCGGCAATGGGGTTTTTTGAAGGTGAAATAAATAAAGCAATCGTTCTTACTTTATTTATTCCATTAATTATTTCTAGTGGAGGAAATTCGGGATCACAAGCTGCAACTTTGATTATTCGTGCCATGGCGCTAAAAGAATTAGACTTGAAAGACTGGTGGTATGTTATGAAAAAAGAAATCGCCTCTGGTTTCTTATTAGGCTCCATTCTTGGAATCGTTGGTTTTATTAGAATCTTGGTTTGGCAACAAACGGGCTTACATGATTATGGAATTCATTGGTTTTATATAGCTATGACTGTTTCGGTTTCTTTAGTTTTTATAGTTTTATGGGGAACACTTTCGGGTTCTATGATTCCATTTTTACTAAAGAAATTAAAATTAGATCCAGCAACTTCTTCCGCTCCATTTGTAGCTACTTTAGTAGATGTAACAGGACTGATTATTTATTTTTCGATAGCAATGCTTTTCTTGAGTGGAAAATTATTGTAAAATAGCTAACTATTAACAACAACCAACAAGTATAAATAGAATGAAAGTACACATTATAGGCGGCGGAAACTTAGGCGTTTCCATAGCATTAGGAATAGCAAAGTTCTCTACAACTAATCAAGTTACGGTTACCAGAAGAAATACGTCAAGCATTCTTTATTTAGAAAAATTAGGTGTTACGGTTTCAACAGATAACACGCATCATATTCAAGAAGCAGATGTTGTTATTCTTACCATAAAACCGTATCAGGTCAACACTGTTTTGGCTGAAATTTTGCCTGCTATTTCAAACAAAGTGATTGCTTCTGCAGTAAGCGGATTATCAATTGAAGCCCTTCAAAAGAAGATTGGCGACACGCATCATGCTGTTAGAATCATGCCTAATATTGCATCACAATTTGGTGCATCGGCTACTTGTATTGCTTTTGACGAAAAAAACAAAGAGAATGCTCAAAATGTAGTTGCTCTTTTCCAAGATTTGGGAACAGCGCCTATTATTGACGAAAAATTAATGGATGCAGCTACGGTTTTGGCGGCAAGCGGAACAGCTTTTGCGTTGCGATATATTCGTGCTTCTATGCAAGCCGGAATCGAAATAGGATTTGATTGGAAAACAGCATTGGCTATTTCGGCGCAAACGGTAAAAGGAGCGGCTGAAATGATTTTGGAAGAAAATATACATCCAGAACAATTAATCGATAGAGTTACAACACCACAAGGATGTACCATTGCAGGATTAAACGAAATGGAAATGCACGGATTTAGTTCTTCGTTAATAAGAGGAATCAAAACTTCTTTGAAACAAATTAAGGGATAATTTTCATTTTGAAGTATTCAATTCAGATTTATAAATAAGTCGTATATTTCAAAAAAAATCAAGATGAAAAAATTACTGTTTATAGCCCTTATTATAATTTCAACGTGTAATATGGTAAATGCACAGCAAGAGAATCATCCAAAAGCACTCAGACATGTTGTTATGTTTGGATGGAAAGAGGGTACAGATAAAGCATATATAAATAAAATAATAGATGCTTTCGGTAACTTGCAACATAAAATCCCGTTAATCAAATCATTTGAATGGGGAGCCAATAACAGTCCAGAAAATTTGAACAATGGATTAACTTACTGTTTTATAGTTACTTTTAAAAGTGAAGCGGATAGAGATGCTTATCTAATTCATCCGGATCACAAGGCTTTTGTGTCACTTTTAAATCCTGCTCCCGATAAAGTCACGGTGCTTGATTATTGGGCTACTAAATAAATTTGGCTTGGTTTTCGGACTATTAGATTTTAAAAAATTACAAAAAAGGTGTTTATTTTTAAAGCTGAACACCTTTTTTATTTAGTGTTTTCAAGGTATATTTCAACCATAAAAAGCCCAAAGTTCCCGCTATAAAAGAAGAAATTAAAATGGCGATTTTAGAAATGGCAATCTCTTCAGGTTCTTTAAAAGCAAGTAGTGTTATAAAAATTGACATTGTAAAACCTATTCCGCCTAGCATACCGGCACCGAGAATGGTTTTCCATTTTAAATCTTTAGGCAAAGCACATAATCCTAAACTGACTCCAAGGAAGGAGAACAGAAAAATTCCTAGAGGTTTTCCAATCACAAGTCCTAGAATAATTCCGAGCGAATTGGGGTGAACCAAGCCTTCTTGCCAGTTTGAATTTATGGCGATACACGTATTAGCAATGGCAAATAACGGAAGGATTATAAAAGCCACGGGTTTGTGTAAAAAATGCTGTAATTGATACGATAAAGTCTTTTTTCCGCCGTCCCCAAACGGAATTACAAAAGCCAATAAAACGCCCGTAATCGTAGCATGAACACCCGAATTGAGCATGAAATACCACATAGCAATTCCGCCAATTAAATAGGGAATTAGACTGTGAATCTTCATTCGATTTAGAATAAACAAAACTCCCAAAATGCTTAAAGCAATTCCTAAATTTAAGAAAGAAATGGTTGTTGTGTAAAATACGGCAATAACAATAATGGCTCCCAAATCATCCATAACGGCAAGAGCGGTTAGGAATATTTTCAAAGATGCCGGAACTCGATTTCCCAAAAGAGACAAAATTCCTATGGCAAAGGCAATGTCCGTAGCCATTGGAATTCCCGCACCATTTTGTGTTGTTGTTCCAAAATTCAACAATAAAAATAATCCCGCAGGAATAAGCATTCCGCCAAATGCACCAAAAATTGGTAAGGCAGCATTTTTTATATTGGATAATTCACCGTGATAAATTTCACGTTCTAATTCTAAACCAATCAATAAAAAGAAAATCGTCATCAATCCATCATTGATCCAATGTGTGATAGAATGATGACCAACATTCGTTGACCAAAACTGGATATATTCCGTTTGAATGCTTGAATTGGCTAGGAAAAGCGACAAAACTGTCACAAAAACAAGCAAAATTCCCCCTGCTTTTTCGCTTTCAAAAAAGGTCTTAAATGTTGATGTTAGTCTCATTTTTTAATTTCGTATCATTTATTAGATTAAATCGAAAAGGGTTGTTTTTAAAAAATCTGTTTTAATCGGTGTCTATCTGTGTCCAAATTTTATACAAACTTAAGCAATTGGTTCACTAAATCACTTGAAGGAAACGTTAAACCGTAATTTTTTTGTTATTTTGGTAAACCAAATTTAGAAACATTTTTATGGACATCAAGATTCTTCATATCGATAACAATCATCCGTTACTTTGGGAACAATTGCAGCAGGCAGGATTTATAAATCACGAAGATTTCACTTCTTCGAAAACAGAAATCGAAGATAAAATCCAGGATTATCAGGGAATTGTTATTCGTAGCCGATTCAAAATCGATAAAACTTTTCTGGACAAAGCCATTAATTTACAATTTATTGCACGAGTGGGAGCTGGCTTGGAAAGTATAGATTGTGATTATGCCATCAGCAAAAACATTCAACTTATTGCCGCACCCGAAGGCAACAAGAATGCGGTTGCCGAGCATACCTTGGGAATGATTTTGTCACTTTTCAACAATTTGAATCAAGCTGATAACGAAATAAAATCAGGTCATTGGAACCGAGAAAAAAACCGTGGTCACGAACTTGATGGGAAAACTGTTGGGATTATTGGTTATGGAAATATGGGAAAATCCTTTGCCAAAAAACTACGCGGTTTTGACGTGGAAGTTTTATGTTATGACATTCAGGAAAATGTGGGCGATGAAAATGCGCGACAAGTTTCACTCGAAGAATTTCAGCAGAAAATGGATGTGTTGAGTTTGCATATTCCTTGGACACCCGAAACCGATAAGATGGTTGATGTTGATTTTATCAACGCTTTCGCCAAATCCTTTTGGATTATAAACACCTCAAGAGGGAAAAACATTGTTACCTCAGATTTGGTTGAAGCAATGAAATCAGGAAAAATTCTAGGTGCCGGTTTAGACGTATTAGAGTATGAAAAATTGTCTTTCGAAACTCTTTTTCAAGACACAAATACTCCAGAAGCTTTTCAGTATTTATTGAATTCAAAAAACACAATTCTTACACCACATATTGCCGGTTGGACATTCGAAAGCCACGAAAGATTAGCACAAGTAATTGTAGATAAAATTAAGGCAAAATATAAGTTGCTTTAAAAACAACACTTTTTTAGATCATAGTAATCATCTCATAAAAACCAAACACCAATGGAAAATTCAAAACACGAAGAATGGAATAATCCGAGACCAGTTTATCAAGATAATAAAAAAATACCTGCAGGTCTTTTGGCAATACTTTTGGGTCCTTTTGGGATTCATAAATTCCTTTTGGGCTATACAACCGAAGGAATAATATGGCTAGTAATTAGTCTTTGTACTTGCGGGACAGTTACGAGTCTATTGGGACTTATCGAAGGAATAATTTATCTAACAAAATCAGATCAAGAGTTTTATGAAACGTATCAAGCTAATAAAAAAGCTTGGTTTTAAACATAAAAATCCCCTGAATTTCAGGGGATTTTCTTTATTCCTTATCGGCTAATTTTCTTTCTAGTTCTGCCTGAAATTCTTCCATTACCGGCTTTACGGTGCTATCTGGAATGTCCGATATTCTTATGTACATTAGACCATCGACAGCATTATTAAACAACGGATCAACATTAAAAGCAACCACACGAGCATTTTGCTTAATGTATTTTTTTATCAAGACTGGTAATCGCAAAGAACCTGGCTCAAGTTCATCAATAATTTTATCAAATTTATTCAAATCGGCTTCGGCTTCATCAAAAATAAAGTCCTTATCAGCATCTTTTAGTTTAACTTTAAATGCTTTTTTAGGATGAATATATTGTGCAATATATGGATCGTAAAAATTAGATTTCATAAATTCAATCATCAGCGATTTCGAAAAATCGGAGAATTGATTACTAATGCTTACACCACCAAGCAAGAATTTATGTTCTGGATAACGCAAGGTGATATGAATGATTCCTTTCCAAAGAAGGAAAAGCGGCATCGGTTTTTGTTGGTATTCTTTAATGATAAAAGCGCGACCCATTTCGATCGATTTGCTAAGCATGTCATGCAATTCTGGTTCAAACCTAAAAAGATCGTTAAGATAAAAACCTTCGAGACCATATTCCGGAAAAATTTCTGATCCGAGTCCCATTCTATAAGCTCCTGCAATTTTCTTGGCATCGTCATCCCATAAAAACATGTGACGATAATGCTTGTCGAAAGCATCAATATCTGTCGATTCGTTTGTTCCTTCCCCTACTTCTCTAAAAGTAATTTCGCGCAAACGTCCAATTTCATGAAGAATATTTGGGATGTATTTCGCTTTGGCAAAAAACACCTCATAATTCTTGCTTTGTAATAATCGGCAATCATTTTTTCGCAAAGAATTTACCTCATTAATCATATTCTCTTGGCAAGCAGCATCAACTATTTCCTTTGGGTTTTTTGGAAGTTTTAAATTTGGCGTTGGCAAAAAAGGCGTTTCCTTTTCGAAAGGATTGGCTAGCATATATGTTTTTCGTCTTAAAAATTCCGAATAATCTTCGATAGTTACATGCTCATTTTGCTCGGCCACCGAAATTGGTTTTCCAATCCTAACTTTTATTACTCGACGTTTCTGGCTAAAAACTTCCGAAGGTAATTTTGCTGTGCGTAATGTATCGCTGATTTTCGAAAGAAAATAAAAAAACCAGCTGTTTTTTGCGTGAAAATAGATAGGAACAACGGGAACCTGCGCTTTTCGAATTACTTTTATGGCACCTTCTTCCCATTCTTTATCTACAACAAGTTTACCGTCTCTATAAGTCGAAACTTCTCCAGCTGGGAACATTCCTAGTGGTTTCCCGTCTTTCAAATGACGAAGTGTTTCCTTGATTCCAACTACGCTAGATTTTGCATCTTTGTGATTTTCGAAAGGATTAACGGGCATTATATATTTTTTTAAAGGCTCAATTCTGTGTAACAGAAAATTGGCAATTATTTTGAAATTCGGCTCTCTATCAAGCATTAATTTCAATAGTAAAACACCATCAATTCCTCCCAATGGATGGTTTGAAATGGTAATATAAGCGCCTTCTTTTGGCAGGCGTTTGAAATCTTCTTCGGGAATTTCGAATTTTATTTGTAAATCATCCAATATAGCATTCAAAAACTCAATATCTTTTAAGTGTTTGTTGCTGTCGTAAAATTTATTTAACGTGGATATTTTAAGCGCTTTCATCAATAACCAACCCGAAAAAGTACCTAAAAATCCGTACTTTTCAGTGTTTATTGCTTTGGCAACTTCTTTTGCGGTAACTAAACCCATATTAATTTTTTGTATTGAGCGAAAAACAAAGATAGCAAAAAACTCCATTTTCTTTGTTTTTTGATAATCAATCTTTATCCTTTTTTATTACTTTTGGATTCAAATCACTTTTAATGAAAATCATTTCTTATAACGTAAACGGAATTAGATCCGCAATTTCTAAAGGGTTTATCGCCTGGATTCAACAAGTAAACCCAGATGTTATTTGCCTTCAGGAAATTAAAGCAACTCCAGAACAAATTCCTCTTTTAGATTTCGAACTCGCAGGATATCCCTATCATTATTGGTTTCCGGCAACTAAAAAAGGGTATAGTGGTGTTGCAATTTTGTCTAAAACAGAACCTAAAAATGTTGTTTTTGGAACGGGAATTGAGCACATGGATTTTGAAGGAAGAAATATTCGTGTAGATTTTGACCATTTTTCGGTGATGAGTTTGTACTTGCCATCAGGAACAAATGCCGAAAGATTAGGCCATAAATTCATGTATATGGATGATTTTCAAAATTATATTACGGAACTAAAAACTGAAATTCCGAACTTGGTGATTTGCGGTGACTACAACATTTGCCATGAAGCCATTGATATTCATGATCCCGTTCGAAATAAAAAAGTTTCCGGATTTTTGCCCGAAGAAAGAGCTTGGTTGGACACTTTTTTGAATAATGGATTCATTGACAGCTTCCGATTTTTTAACAAAGAACCTGATAATTACACTTGGTGGACGGTTCGATTTCCTACTGCGAGATTGCAAAACAAAGGATGGCGGATTGATTATTGTTTAGTTAGTGAGCCGTTAAAACAAAAATTAAAAAGAGCCGTTATATTACCCGAAGCCAAACATTCTGACCATTGTCCGATATTGGTTGAAATTGAATAAAAAATCTCAAATAATAATAAATAAAATAATAATGATAAAAAAAATTTCCCTCGGATTGCTAATTGTAGCGCTTTCATCTTCTTGTGTTTCTAAGAAAATATACAATGATCTTGAAAATAAATATGCCGATTTAAAGAAAGAAAACAGAAGTATTTCGGATGAAAACGCCGATTTACTAAAAACGAAAAACCAATTGGAATTAGATCGCGATGCTTTAAATAAGGAATTAGAAAAAGCAAAATCCGAACGTGATAAATGGCAAGCTGATTATACCGCAGCAAATAATAAATTGAATCTTTTACAGGACTCTTATTCTGCGTTGGAAAAAAACAGCAATGAATCTCTGAAAGCTAATATGGCTAAAAATCGTGATTTGTTAGATCAATTAGAAGCAAAAGGAAAAGCATTGGCTTTGGATAAAGATCGTTTAGATAAAAGTAATCAAAGATTGACTGAGCTTGAAGCTTTGATGGCTGCCAAAGAAGCTAGCATGCGAAAACTGAAAGAAACACTTTCGAAAGCATTGAATGGTTTTGAAGGAAAAGGATTGACGATTGAGCAAAAAAACGGAAAAGTATATGTTTCTATGGAGAACAAATTACTTTTCAATTCTGGAAGTTGGGCCGTAGGTCCTGAGGGCAAAAAAGCGGTTGTAGAAGTAGGAAAAGTGTTGGGAGATAATCCTGATATTTCGGTCCTTATCGAAGGTCATACGGATGATGTTCCTTACGGAGGATCTGGTGCAATAGCTGATAACTGGGATTTATCTACCAAAAGAGCTACCTCTATTGTGGCTATTTTGAGCGAAAACAAAAAAATAAATAAGCAAAATTTAACTGCTGCCGGTAGAGGAGAATTTTCGCCATTGGCTAGCAATACAACTGCCGAAGGGAAAGCAAAAAATCGTAGAATTGAAGTGATTTTAACACCAAAATTAGACGCAATTGCCGATATGTTGAAGGATATTAATTAATGAAACTCTCTTTTTAAACATCTCAATTCTATTTTGGAAACAAATCGAGAGGTTTTTTAATTTTAAAATAAAAATGCTTTTTAACTCTCTCACATTTGCGTTATTCCTTCTTATAGTTTTTCTATTCTATTGGTTTGTGGCAGCTAAAAAGCTTAAACATCAAAATCTTTTCTTGCTTATTGCTAGTTATTTTTTTTATGCTTGTTGGGATTGGAGATTTCTGTTTTTGTTACTGTTTTCAATATCATTAGACTTCTTTACGGGGATAAAGATGGAGGAATCAAAAAATAAACAAACTAAAAAGCGATGGTTTGGATTGAGCGTTATTATTAATCTCGGATTTCTTGGTTTTTTTAAATATTATAATTTTTTCACAAATTCTTTCGCTGATTTAGCAGCTAATTTTGGAGTACATTTAAATTCTTGGACATTAAGTGTAATTTTACCTGTAGGTATTTCATTTTATACTTTTCACGGATTGTCTTATGTAATAGATATTTACAATGATAAAATTAAAGCCGAAAAAAACTATATAGATTACGCCCTTTTTGTTAGTTTCTTTCCGTTGTTAGTGGCTGGTCCTATCGAGCGCGCTACACATTTATTGCCACAAATAAAGAAGCAACGTGATTTTGATTATTCAAGAACAGTTGATGGTCTTCGTCAAATTTTATGGGGATTGTTTAAGAAAGTTGTTATTGCTGATAATTGCGCAACAGTTGTTACTGCTGTTTTTAATAATCCAAATGATTATTCTGGAAGTACACTTCTTTTAGGAGCAGTGTTTTTTTCGTTTCAAATCTATGGTGATTTCTCTGGATATTCTGATATTGCCATAGGAACTGCGCGTCTTTTTGGTATAGATTTATTGAGAAATTTTGCTTTCCCTTATTTTTCTAGAGATATTGCCGAATTTTGGCGACGTTGGCACATTTCACTCTCTTCTTGGTTTAAGGACTATTTATACATTCCATTGGGCGGAAGCAAAGGAAATATTTTAATGAAAATTCGAAATACATTTGTTATATTTCTTGTAAGCGGATTTTGGCATGGAGCAAATTGGACTTTTCTAATTTGGGGTTTTTTAAATGCGCTATTTATCCTGCCTTCTATTATTTTAAATTCAAATAGAAATAATTTGGAAATTGTTGCAAAAGGGAAAATTTTTCCAAAGTTTAAAGAAATTTTGGCTATTTGCGGAACATTCAGTCTAACCACTTTTGCTTGGATTTTTTTTCGTGCTAATAATTTAAATCAAGCGATATTTTATATTTCAAAATTATTTTCAAAATCACTTTTTTCCTGGCCTGAACTTTTTCAAAAAAAGATATTTGCATTATTTTTTATTTTTATTTTTATTGAATGGGTAGGAAGAGAAGAACAATATGCAATTTCAAAGTTAGGATTGACATGGAAAAAGCCTTATAGATACGCAATGTATTATGCTATTATTTTAGCAATATTTTGGCTTAATGGAGATGAACAACAGTTTATTTATTTTCAGTTTTAATCAATGAAAAAATTCATTCAGAATATAATACACTTTGCACTTATAGGACTAATTCCTCTATTTTTTTTGTTTTTAATTTATTTATTTACTGATCCATTTAAGGTAGTCAAAACTTATGATACATTTTATGATAACTCAAAAAATGAAAGGGTTGGCCTTAATAAAGATTATGTTAGTACTACAACATTTATTAACAATTGTAATAAAAAAAAACAGAATTATAATTCGTTCATTTTTGGAAATTCACGATCAATTTTATATCAAATTTCTGATTGGAAAAAACATTTACAAAAAAACAGCCAATGTTTCCATTTTGATGCCTCAAACGAATCATTATTGGCTTTAAATAAAAAAATGGAATTCATTGATAAAAATGGATATAAAATTAATAATGTATTGCTAGTTTTAGATAAATCTATTTTAATTCAAGATACACCAAAAACGGGACATTTATTCGTGATAAGTCCAATTTTAGTAAATAATAGTAATATTTATTACTTTCATCTTAGTTTTATTAAAGCTTTTTTATCATTTAAATTCCTGTATTCCTATGCTGATTTCCGTTTATCAGGGCACATTAAGCCATATATGAAAGCAAATTTCTTGTTAGACGATAAACCTTTGAAATATGATGTAATAACAAATGAAGTTAGGCAAGACTTTTTCGAAAAATGCATTCAAGAAAACCGGTACTATACTCCCGAAAGAATGTTGAGTTTTTATAAAAGAGGAAAAATTCAAAAACAATCAACAATTTCGATTAAAGAATCTCAAAAAAATATTTTAAAAAATATTCGTAAAATCGCAATTATGCAACATGCGAATATTAAGATTGTGATTAGTCCGTTATATGACCAATTAAAATTAAACAGTAATGATTTAAATTATTTAAAAGCATTATTTGGTAACAATAATGTTTTTGACTATTCAGGGATAAATTATATAACTAATGATTATCGAAATTATTATGAAAACTCTCACTATCGTCCACACATTGCTAGAGCAATAATGGATAATATTTATTCTAAATAAACAAACAAAATTTAACCGCTGCTGGCAGAGGAGAATTTTCGCCATTGGCAAGTAATGCTACTGCCGAAGAGAAAGCAAAAAACCGTAGAATCGAAGTGATTTTAACACCGAGATTAGATGAGATTGCTGATATGTTGAAGGATATAAATAATAAATAAAACAAAAAGGTTCAGAGTTTTTCTTTGAATCTTTTTCTTTATAAATACCTTTGTATCTTTGAACATAAAATTTTTAAAATGGAATACACAACTTTACCCAATACCGACATAAAAATCAGTAAAATTTGCCTTGGCACCATGACTTTTGGTGAGCAAAATACCGAAGCTCAAGGTCACGCTCAAATGGATTATGCACTCGAAAAAGGAGTAAATTTCTTTGATACTGCCGAAATGTATTCTGTTCCGGGACGTAAGGAAACTTACGGAAGCACCGAAAAAATCATTGGAACTTGGTTCAAAAAATCAGGACGAAGAGAAGATGTAATATTGGCTTCGAAAATTGCAGGTCCTAATCCAGGGTTATCTCATATTCGAGAAAATATGGATTTTTCTCCCGCAAGTATTGGCTTGTCAATTGAAAAAAGTTTGACTCGTTTGCAAACCGAATATATTGACATCTATCAATTGCATTGGCCAGAACGTAAAACTAATTTCTTTGGACAACGTGGTTTTAAGATTCAAGATGACGCTTGGGAAGACAATGTTCATTCCGTTCTTGAAACTTTGGATGGATTTATCAAACAAGGAAAAATAAATCATATCGGACTTTCGAACGAAACGCCATGGGGAATCATGCGCTTTTTGGAAGAAAGTAAATACCAAAATCTGCCAAGAATTAAAACCGTTCAAAATCCTTATTCTTTATTGAATCGACTTTTTGAAAGTGGTTCTGCCGAAGTTTGTATAAGAGAAAATGTGGGTTTATTGGCTTATTCGCCAATGGCTTTTGGAGTATTATCAGGTAAATTCTTGTCTGGAGAAAGTCATCCGAATGCTAGAATTACTTTATTTCCTCAATTTGCAAGATACAATAGCGCACAATGTGCCGAAGCGACTCGATTGTATCAGGAAATTGCCCAAAAACATGGTTTAACATTAACCGAATTATCGTTAGCATTCGTAAACCAACAAGCTTTTGTGACTAGTACAATTATTGGCGCCACAACAATGGAACAATTAAAAGAAAATATCGCCACAATTGATGTGGTTTTATCGGATGAAATCCTAAAAGATATTGAAGCGGTTCATGCTGTAATTCCGGATCCAGCACCTTAATGAAATATAAAAAGACTGTCCGAAAATTAATTTTAGGACAGTCTTATTTGAATTTGGGAATCTCGAAAATTCATAGCCAATGTGCCAATTAAGTTTTTTTCTAAATCTATTCCTTGAAACGAATCAGAGTATAAATTTACAAAGAAAAACAGAACAGATTTATTTTCAGA
>CANBWX010000060.1 GCA_947373225.1 Flavobacteriaceae bacterium
TATTCAATGAATTCGACTACCACGTTGTAGTTTTGAGGCTGAATACAAAAAAAACCGACAAGTTTCTAAAACTTGTCGGTTTGCAATTAAATTCTATGCTAAAAATCTGAAAACTATTCCTCTTCTTTTTGTCCCATCATCATCAAGAACGCTTTCAGAAATTCGTCAATTTCGCCATTCATTACGCCATCAACATTGCTGGTTTCGTAACCAGTACGAACGTCTTTGACTAATTTATAAGGTTGCATCACGTAATTTCGTATTTGCGATCCCCATTCTATTTTCATCTTTCCTGCTTCAATATCAGAGCGTTGCGCTTGTTGCTTTTTCAATTCAATTTCATACAATTGCGATTTCAGCATTTGCATCGCTCGGTTTCTGTTGTCGTGTTGCGAACGCGTTTCTGAACACTGAATCTGAATGCCCGAAGGTTTGTGTGTTAACTGTACTTTCGTTTCGACCTTGTTTACATTTTGCCCACCAGCACCGCTTGAACGGGAGGTAATAATCTCGATGTCTGCAGGATTAATTTCAATTTCAATTGTATCATCCACCAGCGGATACACATAAACGGAAACGAATGAAGTGTGTCTTTTGGCATTACTATCAAAAGGGGATATGCGTACCAATCGATGCACACCATTTTCACCTTTAAGATAACCAAAAGCATAATCTCCTTCAATTTCTAACGTTACTGTTTTTATTCCTGCGGCATCGCCTTCTTGATAATTCAGTTCACGTATTTTATAACCCGATTTTTCGGCCCACATCATATACATTCGCATCAGCATTGAAGCCCAATCGCAACTTTCTGTTCCGCCAGCACCAGCTGTAATTTGTATAACTGCACTCAAACTATCGCCTTCATCCGAAAGCATATTTTTGAATTCAATCGCTTCGATATGGTTCTGGGTGGCAGCATATTGCTCATCTAATTCTTCAGCAGAAAGTTCCCCTTCTTTGTAGAATTCGTAAGCCAGTTGCAGCTCGTCGGACAATTCGACTGCTTTATTGTAATCTTCAATCCATTTTTTCTTAGAACGGAGCGTTTTTACATAACTTTCGGCTTCTTTTGGATTGTTCCAAAAATCAGGAGCCAAGGTTTTTTCCTCCTCGTTGGTAATTTCGATTAGTTTGGCATCAACGTCAAAGATACCTCCTCAACGCACCAAGGCGCTCTACAATACCTTTTATTTGTTCGGTAGTTGTCATAAATTATAGTAATTTTGTGGCGCAAAAATAGAAAAAATATTGGTAGGGACAAGTCGAGACTTGTCTGTATCTTAAATATAAAAACAATATGGAAATTAATTTAGTAAGCGATACTGTTACCAAGCCTACGCAGGAAATGTTGCGTGCCATGTTTCACGCCCAAGTTGGTGATGATGTTTATAAACAAGATCCAACTGTAATACAATTAGAAACCAAAGTTGCCGAAATATTCGGTATGGAAGCGGCTCTTTTTTTTCCTTCTGGAACGATGGCGAATCAAACTGCCATCAAATTGCATACCCAACCTGGCGAACAATTAATCGCCGATAAATGGGCGCATGTTTATAATTATGAAGGTGGAGGAGTTTCCTTTAATAGTGGCGTTTCTTGCTGCTTATTAAACGGAAATCGCGGTATGATTACTGCTGAACAAGTTGTAGGATCTATCAATGATCCAGAGTTTTACCACAGTCCACTTACAAGTTTGGTTTGTGTCGAAAACACAACCAATAAAGGTGGCGGTGCTTGTTATGATTTCGAAGAATTTAAGAAAATCAGAAAAGTTTGCGATGCCAATAATCTAAAATTTCATTTAGATGGCGCCAGAATTTGGAACGCTTTGGTTGCCACAAATGACAATCCAAAAGACTACGGAAAAGTATTTGATACGATTTCGGTTTGTTTGTCTAAAGGTTTGGGAGCACCAATTGGTTCGCTTTTAGTATCCGATAAAGCAACTATTCACAGAGCCTTACGCATCCGAAAAATATTTGGTGGCGGAATGCGCCAAGTCGGTTATTTGGCAGCAGCCGGAATCTATGCTTTAGAAAATAACATCGAAAGATTAGCGGACGATCACAGACGCACCAAGGAATTAGGAGCAGTTTTAGAAAAACTAAGCTGGGTTGCAAAAGTAGAACCTATAGAAACAAATATTTTGATTTTCTCGGTTCAACCGCATGTAAGCGAAGCTATTTTAATGGAAAAATTAAAACAAAAAGGAATCTCAATAAGCTCCATGGGACACGGAAAATTGCGCATCGTAACACATCTTGATTATCGCGAAGTAATGCACACGTATGTGATGGAAACGCTTTTGAAATTATAATTTAAAAAATATGAATTATGAGTTGTTGAAATTCATAATTCATAACCTATAATTATTTTTTCATTTCTTCAAGCATCGCAATGATCTTATCTAATTTTTCAACTTCAAGCTGATTGAGTTTTATTGTCAAAGCTTCGATTTCAAGTTTTGCATCAATATTGGTCTGATAATCGGCTTGCGCTTGTAAACGATCTCTATCATTTTGCCTGTTTTGTGCCATCATAATAATGGGAGCGGCATAAGCTGCTTGGGTTGAAAAAACAAGATTCAATAAAATAAACGGATAAACATCCCAATGCGATACATAAGCAATAACGTTTAGTCCCATCCAGAGTCCAACCAAAATGGTTTGGATAATTATGAATTTCCAAGATCCCATGCCTTTCGCCACAGAATCGGCTAAACGGCTACCAAAGCTTAGTGTTTCAACGTGTTTTTCGTGCCAATTTTTATGATTTATCATACTTGATTTGTTTTAGGGTTATTTATTTAAACATTTCGTCCATTCCAGGAATCATTGGCATATCGACTTTGGCAACAGCATCCAATTCTGTTTGATTAACTTTTGCGGCTTTTTCGATGGCTTTGTTCAAGGTTACGATTAAATAATCTTCTAATTGTTCTTTGTCTTCTAATAAAGAATCATCGATAGCAATAGATTTTAATTTACCATTGGCAGTAAAAGTTACTTTCAAAGTCCCGTCAGTACTTTGTTCGTCTATTAAAACCGAATCCAATCTTATTTTTGTTTCTTCTATTTTTCTTTGGGTTTCTTTTAATTTACCCATCATTCCCATTAAGTCCATTTTTACGATTTTAAAATTTGAACCGTAAAAATAGTACATTGAAAATTGATATTTAATAAACTTTTAATAAAATATAGAGCCATTCTAAGAGGACAATACCTTATTTTTGCATTAACAACTTCAAGAACGAAAATTCAAACTATGCCAAAAAATATAATTCCACCTGTTGCTAAAATAATCCCTAAAACTTTAGAAAAATTTGGTGAGGTAAGAACCGATAATTATTTTTGGTTAAATGACAGAGAAAACCCCGAAGTTATTGATTATTTGAAAAAGGAAAATGCCTATTATCAAAAAATGACGGCGCATACCAAAGTTTTCCAAAAAGAATTGTTCGAAGAAATGAAAGCAAGAATTAAGGAAACCGATGAATCAGTTCCGTATTTTTACAATGGTTATTTCTATATTACTCGTTTTGAAAAAGGGAAAGATTATCCCATTTATTCCAGAAAAAAAGGAAGCCTTTCGGCAAAAGAAGAAATTTTGTTCGATTGCAATACATTAGCCAAAGGACATTCTTATTTTCAATTAGGCGGTTTAGCCATTAGTCCAGACAATAAATTAGCGACTTTTTCTGTCGATACTATTGGTAGAAGAATTTATACGATTCAAATTAAAGATTTGAAAACTAGTAAAATACTTTCGGATAGTATCGAAAAAGTGAGCGGAAGTGCCGTTTGGGCTAATGATAACAAAACTATTTTTTATTCAAGTCAAGACGAAGTTACGTTGCGTTCGGATAAAATTTTTAAGCATAAATTAGGTGGTATTCAAGCCGATGATGTATTGGTTTATTTTGAAAAAGACGAAACTTTTAGCGTTGATATTGCAAAATCTAAGTCCAGAAAATATTTAGCGATTGAAGCCGAAAGTACTTTAACAACCGAATATCGAATATTAGAAGCTGATAATCCAGACGGAAAATTCAGGGTTTTTCAGAAAAGGGTTCGAGGTTTAGAATACAGCATCAATCATTACGGTGATAGTTTTTATATATTGACCAATAAGGACGATGCAACGAATTTTAAGTTGATGAAAACCTTGGAAACAGCGAC
Organism: Flavobacteriaceae bacterium; assembly: GCA_947373225.1. Lineage (GTDB taxonomy): Bacteria > Bacteroidota > Bacteroidia > Flavobacteriales > Flavobacteriaceae > Flavobacterium. Next base: position 4,182 of record CANBWX010000060.1, read on the forward strand.
TTCCAAAGAAAATTGGACCGAAGTTATTCCGCATCGTGACGATGTTTTATTAGAAGATATTGAGATTTTTAAGGATTTTTTGGTGGTCGAAGAGCGTTTCAATGGTCTGAATAAAATCAGGATTATGCCTTGGAGTGGGGAAGAGGAATATTATTTGCCTTTCGAAAGCGAAACCTACACGGCTTACACGACAACCAACGTTGATTTTGACACAGATATTCTGCGTTACGCTTACCAATCGATGGCGACACCTTCTTCGGTGATTGATTTCAATATGAAAACCAAAACCAAAGAAATCAAGAAAGAGCAAGAAGTTCTGGGCGGAAAATTCGACAAAAATAATTACACCGAAGAACGTGTTTGGGCAACAGCAAAAGACGGAACCCAAATTCCAATTTCGATGATTTATAGAAAAGGTTTAAAAAAAGACGGCAGTAATCCGTTTCTTTTATACGCTTACGGATCCTACGGGCATTCTATGGACGCTACTTTTTCATCGACTAGATTATCATTACTCGACAGAGGGTTTGTCTTTGCAATAGCACATATTCGTGGCGGAGAGGATTTAGGAAGACAGTGGTATGAAGACGGAAAATTGTTGAAAAAGAAAAACACATTTACCGACTTTATCGATTGTTCTAAGTTTGTAATTGAACAAAAATACACTTCGCCTGAACATTTATATGCCGAAGGCGGTTCGGCTGGCGGATTGTTAATGGGAGCAATTATAAATTTAGCACCGCAATTATATAATGGAATCATCGCTCAGGTGCCTTTTGTAGACGTAATTACTACAATGCTTGACGATACTATTCCATTAACAACTGGAGAATACGACGAATGGGGAAATCCAAATGTTAAAAAATATTTTAAATACATGTCCTCTTATTCACCTTATGACAATGTAAAAAAACAAAAGTATCCCAATATGTATGTATCAACAGGATTACATGATTCGCAGGTACAGTACTGGGAGCCAGCTAAATGGGTTGCAAAGTTGCGAAGTGTAAAAACAGATAATTCTGTTTTATTTCTAGATACAAATATGGATGCGGGACATGGAGGAGCTTCGGGAAGGTTTGAAGCTATTAAAGAATTGGCTAAAGAATTCAGTTTTTTATTAGATTTAGAAAAAATTGAAAAATAATTAGAAATTTTTTGTTAAATTTGCAAGGATTTAGGTTGAATTAAAAAGTATCCTTGATTAACTATTTTTTTATGAAAGAAGAAATTAACGCTTATAATAATATTTTAGAATTAATAGGTAATACACCACTTATTAAGCTAAATAGAGTTACCGAAGAATTAAAAGGAAATTTTTACGCTAAAGTAGAAGCCTTTAATCCCGGTCATTCTACTAAAGATAGAATAGCTTTATTCATAATTGAAGAAGCCGAGAAAAGAGGAATCCTTTCACCAGGTGACACCATTATCGAAACTACTTCTGGGAATACAGGTTTTAGCTTAGCAATGGTTAGCATCATAAAAGGATATAACTGTATTTTGGCGGTTAGTTCTAAATCTTCCAAAGATAAAATTGATATGCTTCGTAGTTTAGGAGCAAAAGTATATGTTTGTCCGGCACATGTTTCTGCTGATGATGATCGTTCTTATTATAATGTTGCTAAGCGTTTGCACGAAGAAACTAAAGGATCTGTTTACATTAATCAATATTTTAATCAATTGAATGTTGATGCACATTATAAATCTACCGGACCAGAAATTTGGGAACAAACAAATGGTAAAATAACGCACCTTATTGCTTGTAGCGGAACAGGTGGTACCATTTCTGGAACTGCAAAGTACCTAAAAGAGCAAAACCCTAATATCAGAATTTTAGGAGTTGATGCTTTTGGTTCTGTATTAAAAAAATACCACGAAACGAAAGAATTCGATAACGATGAAATCTATCCATATCGAATAGAAGGGTTAGGTAAAAACTTAATTCCATCGGCTACAGACTTTGATGTTATTGACAAGTTTATGAAAGTTACCGATGAAGAAAGTGCCCATGCAACAAGAGAATTAGCCAGAAAAGAAGGTTTATTTGTTGGTTACACTTCTGGAGCAGTTCTTCAAGCCATTAGACAATATGCTGATGAAGGTGAATTTACCGAAAAGAGTAATGTAATTGCCATTTTTCCCGATCATGGATCTCGATATATGAGTAAAGTATTTAGTGATGACTGGATGAACGAACAAGGTTTCTTTGACAGCATCAACGAAGAAGAAGTTCAAAAAATTGAATTTATTAAATAGTTCAATTAAACTTCTAACATTTTTATAAAATTAAAACTCATTCAATAAGAATGAGTTTTTTTATGCAGTTTGTTTTCTGATTATATTTTCTCTATCCACAATTTTATATTCACAAATACTTTATGCTAAGTCGTAACTTGACTTTGTTTTGTGTATTATTATGTCTTAAAAGTGACAATTATATAACTTTTGCTACATATTGTATAAGATACTATCAAGACAACACAACCACCTTTGTAGTATTATAAATAATACATATATAACTTAAATTTGAAAAAATGAAAAAAGTAATCATAATGCTCGCTTTAGTTACTGTATCAGTAACAACTTCTAGTGCACAAACTATGACCGCAACTGACAATCGTGAAACATTGTCTTTCGGATTAAAGGCAGGTGCCAATTATTCTAATGTTTATGATTCTCAAAATCAAGATTTTGTTGCCGATGCTAAATTTGGCTTTGCTGCAGGAGGTTTTGCTGCTATTCCATTTGGAAAATTTATTGGAATTCAGCCAGAGATTATGTTTTCTCAAAAAGGGTTCAAATCCTCAGGAACTTATTTAGGAAGTACTTATAGTATGACTAGAACCACAGATTATCTTGATGTACCACTTCTTTTTACAGTTAAACCAATTAAAGAAATAACCTTGTTATTTGGACCTCAATTTTCGTATTTGATGAAACAAAAAGATGATTTTACCAACGGGAATATTAGTTCAACTCAACAACAAGATTTTAGTAATAACAATGTTCGTAAAAACACCTATTGTTTAACTGGTGGACTCGATTTTAATATGAACAATCTGGTTTTGAGTTTACGAACAGGTTGGGATTTAAAAAATAATGATGGCAACGGAAATGCTACAACACCACGTTATAAAAACATGTGGCATCAACTAACGGTTGGTTATAGATTTTAATTAAATTTAAAATCAAAAAAGCGTCTCGAAAGACGCTTTTTTGATTTTAAAAATTTACAGATTACAATTTCTCTATCCACAATCTAGCATTCACAAAGGCTTCATGCCAAGGCGAAACTTCGTCGTTTCTGTCTTTTGGATAATTGGCCCAGTTCCATTGAAAAGTAGAACGCTCAATGTGTGGCATCATCACCAAATGACGTCCTGTTTTATCACACATCATTGCGGTATTATAATCGGAACCATTCGGATTTGCGGGATAACTTTCGTAACCATATTTGCCTACAATGTTGTAATTTTCTTCCGGTTCTGGTAAGTTAAATTTTCCTTCTCCATGCGAAACCCAAACTCCCAAAGTACTTCCGGCCAATGTAGATAACATCACCGATTTGTTTTCTTGAATCGTTACCGATGTAAAAATACTTTCATGTTTGTGACTGTCATTGTGTAACATTTTTCCGTGAACTTCGTGTTCTGGATTAATTTTTTCCAATTCCATGAGTAATTGGCAACCATTACAAATACCAACAGACAACGTATCTTCTCTTTTGAAGAAATTATCTAAACTAGTTCTTGCTTTTTCATTGTATAAAAATGCTCCAGCCCAACCTTTGGCAGAGCCTAAAACATCCGAATTGGAGAATCCTCCAACAGTTCCAATAAACTGAATATCTTCTAAATTTTCACGTCCCGAAATCAAATCGGTCATGTGAACGTCTTTTACATCAAATCCGGCTAAGTACATAGCATTTGCCATTTCACGCTCGGAATTACTTCCTTTTTCACGAATAATTGCTGCTTTCGGACGCCGTTTTGAATTATCGATAACTGGTGCTTTTCCTGTAAAATGTGTTGGAAAAGTATAGTTTAAAGCTTGGGTTGCATAATTGTCGAAACGGGCTTGAGCAGTTCCGTTTTTGGCTTGTTTTTGATCTAATAAGAAAGAGGTTCTAAACCAAATGTCTCTGTATTTTTGTATGTCGAAAGTCGAAAGTCCAAGGTCTAAAGTTTCAGTTGGAGTAACTGAACCAATTTTGAAGAACTCAATGTTATTTGAATTTAATTTAGATTCAACGCTAGTATTATTTTTAGCTTGAAAAACAATTCCAATATTTTCTGCGAAAAGAACTTTTACTAAATCTTTTTCTTCAAAAACAGAGAAATCTATTTTAGCACCTAAATTCACATCAGCAAAACACATTTCTAATAAAGTGGTAATCAAACCGCCACTTCCAATGTCATGTCCTGCAAGAATGTTGTCTCCTAAAATTAATTCTTGCATAGTATTAAATGCCTTTTTGAAAAAAGTAGCATCTTTAATAGTTGGCGCATCGTTTCCAATAGTATTCAAAATTTGAGCAAATGACGAACCTCCTAATTTGAAATCGTCTTGCGACAAATTGATATAATAAATAGAACCACCGTCTTTTTGTAAAACAGGTTCTACTACTTTTCTAATATCAGTGCAATTTCCACCAGCCGAAATAATCACCGTTCCCGGCGCTATTACCTCGTCATTTGGATATTTTTGTTTCATCGAAAGCGAATCTTTTCCTGTTGGAATGTTGATTCCTAATTCGATTGCAAAATCGGAACACGCTTTTACAGCAGTGTACAAACGAGCATCTTCGCCTTCGTTTTTACACGCCCACATCCAGTTTGCCGAAAGTGAAATTCCGTCTAAACCATCTTTAATTGGCGCCCAAATGATATTCGATAATGATTCAGCAATAGCCGTTCTTGTTCCTGCAACAGGATCAATTAAGGAAGCGATTGGTGAATGCCCGATGGATGTTGCAATTCCTTCTTTTCCTATATAATCTAAAGCCATTACACCGCAATTGTTCAATGGTAATTGCAAAGGTCCGGCACATTGTTGTTTAGCTACTTTTCCACCTACACAACGATCCACTTTATTGGTTAACCAATCTTTACAGGCAACAGCTTCTAATTGAAGTACTTGTTCTAGGTATTTTGAAATATTTTGTATAGAATATTCTAAATCTGCATATTTTCTATCGATAGTTTTATCGGTCATAACTACTTTTGGAGAGCTTCCGAAGAAATCTTCCAAAGCATAATCCATCGGTTTTGCACCAGTTTTTTTGCTTTCGAAAGTAAAACGATGATCGCCCGTAACATCACCCACTTGGTACATTGGAGCACGCTCTCTGTCGGCAATTCGTTGTAAAATAGCAATGTCTTTTTTACCGATAACTAATCCCATTCTTTCTTGAGATTCGTTACCAATGATTTCTTTTGCCGAAAGCGTAGGATCACCAACAGGCAATTTATCTAAATCAATCAAGCCTCCCGTTTCTTCGACCAATTCCGAAAGACAGTTCAAATGTCCACCAGCTCCATGATCGTGAATAGAAACAATTGGATTATGGTCACTTTCCACCAAGCCACGAATGGCGTTGGCAGCGCGTTTTTGCATTTCAGGGTTCGAACGTTGTACCGCATTCAACTCGATTCCAGAGCTCATCGCTCCAGTATCGGCAGAAGAAACAGCTGCTCCACCCATTCCAATTCTATAATTTTCTCCACCAAGAATTACGATTTTATCGCCTTCTTGTGGTTTATGTTTTATCGCTTGATCTAATTTTCCGTAACCAATTCCTCCTGCTTGCATGATTACTTTGTCGTAACCCAACTTGCGGTTGTTTTCTTCGTGTTCGAAAGTAAGAACCGAACCTGTAATCAATGGTTGTCCAAATTTATTTCCAAAATCTGAAGCTCCGTTCGATGCTTTTATCAAAATATCCATTGGTGTTTGATACAACCATTTTCTTTCGGCAACGGCATCTTCCCAATTTCTGTTTTCTTCTAAACGAGAATACGAAGTCATATAAACCGCCGTTCCTGCTAATGGTAAAGAACCTTGGCCACCAGCCAAACGATCTCTTATTTCTCCTCCAGAACCAGTTGCAGCTCCGTTGAAAGGCTCTACGGTTGTGGGGAAATTATGTGTTTCTGCTTTTAAAGAGATAACCGAATCGAATTCTTTTATCTCGTAAAAATCAGGTTTGTCTGCCGTTTTTGGAGCAAATTGTTGCACACGCGGTCCTTTTACAAATGCCACATTATCTTTGTATGCCGAAACAATGTCGTTCGGATTTTCAGAAGATGTTTTCTTGATGAGTTTGAATAGGGAAGAAGGCATTTCTTTACCATCAATAACGAAAGTTCCGTTGAAAATTTTGTGACGACAATGCTCTGAATTGGCTTGCGAAAAAGCAAAAATTTCAGAATCAGTTAGTTTTCTATCTAATTTTACTGAAAGATTATCCAAATATTCTACTTCTTCTGGACTCAAAGATAGACCTTCGGATTGGTTATAAGCAGCAATATCTTCAATATCTAAAATGGCTTCAGGAAGCACATTTATGGTGAAAATCGCTTGATTTAATTCGGAATATTTTTGCGAAAGCATCGGATCGAAATCCGTAGCATCGGCTGAAACTTTATGAAATTCTTCAATTCGAATAATTCCTGGAATCCCCATATTCTGGGTGATTTCCACAGCATTTGTACTCCATGGCGTAACCATTGTGGCTCGAGGGCCAACAAAAAAATCCGCCAAAACGGATTTTTCTATTTTATTGGATTCGGCAAAAAGCCAGTTGAGTTTTGAAATGTCTTCTGTTGAAAGTTGCTCTTTTGTCTGTACTGCAAAAACGGTCTTGCTTTGGTTTTCAAAGAAATGAATCATTGTAATAATGTAGTTATCGTTGTTTTGCAAATTTAGTTTAAAAATTTAGGAAGAGCAAAAGAAACAATAATAAAGACTTCAAAAATTATTTTGGAAACGGCATATTTTGGTAAGCACCCAAATCTGGTGGCAAAGTTCTGGCATTTCCCAGAATATCATAAGGGATGAGATAATCCGCACTTCCTTTGGCGAAAGCCGCAGAAGTAGCATCGATATTGAGTTTGTTTAGATTGACATTAAAGAATTTTGGATCTTTAAGTACTATAGAATTATAATGAACCGGATCCGTATTGAACTGATAAATTGGGTCATTGGAAAAGTTATCGAATTTTAAAAGGCAATTATTGAATTTGTAATTAAATGCGGTACCTGCTTTTTTATTAATAATCATTTCGTTTGAATAGTTACCATAAATAATGCAATTATTGAATGTTGCCGCAACAAGATCTTTAACTTCTGGGGTGGCGCCTAAAAAGTAATTATTTATTGAAACCGCCACTTGGCTTGAACTGTTCCAATTGTTATTGAAAGTGCAATGTGTAAAGCTATAATCGCCACCATAAGTACACGCCAAACCTGCCAAACCTGCATTATTAATAGCTATATTTTCACCATTTATTTTGGCTGTTTGTGCCAAAATTCCATAATTAGTACAATTATAAATTTGAGTGTTTTTTAGGTTTACCGTCGTTCCGTCATTATTTTGAATGAACATTCCGATAGTTGCATTTTTGATTGTCAAATGGTTGAAATTATTGTTGGTGCTACCATCTGTAAGCCATACAGAACCCCATTGTCCAGGAATATCTGTAAAATCAGGTGAAATTCGATCCCCTTGAAAAACAACTTCATTTTCAAGATTTGTGGTAGTCGAAGAGGTTCCATTTACATTAATGGAAGCATTTGCTCCTACTAACAAACCTGAATTGGCGTGAAAATAAACTCTGACACCCGCGTCAAAAATCGCCGTTTTTCCAGAAGGAACAGCTGCGTAACCATAAATTACATACGCTTTTTGCTTAGTAAAATGGAGTTCGTTGCCGTTTACAGGATCATTTGGATTTAAGTAAAAACCATAAATTTTTTGATCACCAATAGGAAGAGTTTCGGTTGTACCGTCGCTAAATCGTTTAGGATAAAGTAAAATGGCATCCTGAATAAGCGTGACTAATTCTACTTTTTGAAGATTTGTTCCGCTGTCAAATTGAATTTGGTCGGTATAAAGAAAATCGGTTGGGTTTGCATCGGCAGTTTTTGCCGTCGTTTCAATAAAAATATATAAACTATCTTTGGCTAAGAGCGTCACATTATCAAAAGATTTCCCTTGATTTCCTTGCATTCCGTCAACAGTCATTCTATATTTTGAATTTAAACCTTTCCCTAATTTTATGCTCGGAATTGTAATGTCACTTTTACTGTGATTATATACTTTTAAAGTGTAAGTACTTGAACTAATAGCAGTAAAAACGGTGTCTAAATAGACCGTATCTTTTGAAAAACCTAATTTTCCGCTACTTGGCAGGGTTGCAAAATCAGTTCGACAAGAAGAAAGGGAAATGATTAGACCGATAAAAAACAGAAAAGTTAACTGACGCATTTCAATAGATTTTTTGTAAAAATAGTAAAAATCTAATAGTATTGTAGCGCAATTTTCAGTTTTGAATTTACAATAACAATTGCATTTGCTATTTTGTCTCTCATCTTTTGTATAAATTTGCTCTTTTAAAGAAAATAATATGACATTCGACAAAGATAAAATCCTTGAATATTGCAATAAAATTTCGAAAAATACTTTAATGGAAACATTAAATATTGTTTATGTAGATGCGGGCCCCGATTTTTTAACGGCAACAATGCCAGTGAATTCTTCGGTTCATCAACCAATGGGGTTATTGCATGGTGGCGCTACAGTGGCTTTGGCCGAAAGCGTAGGAAGTGCAGCGTCTTTTTTGTTTGTAAATTCGAAAGTTAGCGAAGTGCGCGGAATAGAAATTTCGGCGAATCACTTGAAAGCAAAACGCGACGGAATTGTAACGGCAACCGCCAGAATTATTCATAAAGGACGAAGTATTCATCTTTGGGAAATTCGAATTGTTGATGAAAATGACAGTTTAGTTTCGCTTTGTAAACTGACGACTATGGTTTTATCAAAAAGAAAAAGCCAGGATTCATAATGGAAATAATTTTAGAGAAAGCCAAGAAACAATTTGGGCAAAATTTTCCTTTTGTAATTTATAAAAAACCTAATGAAACGAATATTATTGGACTTTTTCAGAAAAATGATAATCTGTTTGACGTTAATGATTTTACCGAAAAAGGTTTTATTTTTGCTTCTTTCGACGGAAGTCAAACCTTTATAATTCCTGAAAATCAATCGGAAAGATTAAGTATTATTTACAGCAAAAAAGAGACTGATATTCAGCAAAAAGAATTTGTTTTGTCGAATGTATTGGCAAAAAATGATTTCGAAAATTTAGTTTCAAAAGGGATTCATGCTATTGAAAACGGGGAGTTCAGTAAAGTAGTTTTGTCTCGAAAAGAAAAGGTTGATTTAGTTAATTTTGATTGGATTATCGCTTTCGAAAAGTTGGTCAATTTATACCCGTCAACTTTTGCCTATTGTTTTTATCATCCAAAAATTGGAGTTTGGATGGGTGCCACGCCAGAACAATTATTAAAGGTAAACAATAATACATTCGAAACAATTGCTTTGGCAGGAACGCAAAAAGATACTGTTTCGAATGAAGTAATTTGGCAAACAAAAGAAAAAGAAGAACAGCAATATGTAACCGATTATATTGTTACAAAACTGGAGAAAGTAGCTTCGGAAGTAATAATTTCGAAACCTTATAGCATCAAAGCAGGAAGTATTTGGCACATAAAAACGGATATTTCGGGAGTTTTAAATTCGGGTTCTGGTTTACAAGAAGTTATTCAATTATTGCATCCAACACCCGCAGTTTGTGGTTTTCCAAAGGATAAATCGAAAGCATTTATTTTGGAAAACGAACATTACGACCGTACTTTTTACACGGGTTATTTAGGAGAATTAAACAGTAGTTTTTCAATAGATATGAAAAGTTCGCATTTGTTTGTAAATTTGCGGTGCATGGAGATTTGTGATTCTCAAGCGAATTTATATATGGGTTGCGGAATAACGAAAGACAGCGTTCCCGAAAAAGAGTGGGAGGAAAGCATTAATAAATCGACTACGATGAAGCAAGTTTTGTAAAAGGACGCAGATGAAACGGCTTTATGAAGCGATCAATATTAATCTGCGTACTAAATTAATACTAATAAAAAGAAGAATATGAAATTAGATATATTAGCGTTCGGTGCGCATCCAGATGACGTAGAATTGGGCTGTGGTGGAACAATTGCCAAAGAAATAGCATTAGGAAAAAAAGTTGGAATCATAGATTTGACGCGTGGCGAATTAGGAACTCGTGGTTCGGTCGAAATTAGAAACCGAGAATCGGCAAATGCTGCAAGAATATTAGGAATTTCCGTTCGAGAAAACTTAGATATGAAGGATTGTTTTTTTGTAAATGACGAAGTTCATCAATTGCAAATCGTTAAAATGATTCGGAAATACAAACCCGAAATCGTTTTGTGTAATGCAGTTGAAGATCGCCATATAGATCACGGAAAAGGGGGTAGTTTAGTTTCTGACGCTTGTTTTCTTTCTGGTTTAAGAAGAATTGAAACTGAAGTTAATGGAGAAAAGCAAGAAGCTTGGCGACCAAAATTAGTATATCATTATATACAGTGGGTAAATATAAAACCTGATTTTGTAGTTGATATTTCTGATTATAATGACAAAAGATTAGAAGCAATTTTGGCATATAGTTCTCAATTTTATAATTCAGAATCGGAGGAACCAGTTACGGTTATTGCTACAAAAAACTTCAAAGAAAGTCTAAATTATCGTGCACAGGATCTAGGAAGATTGATAGGAACCGATTATGCTGAAGGTTTTACGGTCGAAAGATATTTGGCAGTCAATAGTTTAAGCAATTTGATGTAATTTTTTGAATATTTTCTTTGCAAAAACGAACTTTAGTTATATATTTGCACTCGTTAAAAATGGTGGTTGTAGCTCAGCTGGTTAGAGTATTGGTTTGTGGTGCCGAGGGTCGCCGGTTCGAACCCGGTCAGCCACCCAGAACGCAAAAGCTTCGAAGAAATTCGAGGCTTTTTTTGTGCCCAAAAAAAAAGAGCTTTAAATTTCTTCGAAGCTCTTTGTAATTTTATTAATGTTTACTTTTAATTTCCACTTTTATCAACCACAGGACGATTTTCTCTATTGGCCAATTCCCAAGCAATAGTAAAAGCTAATTGTGCTCTTTTCTTTAAAGCGTCAAATTCTATTTTATCAACTTTGTCGGTAGGTTTGTGGTAATCAACATGAACACCGTTGAAAAGGAACACCGAGGGGATTCCATTTTTGGCAAAATTGTAATGATCCGAGCGGTAATAGAAACGATTTGGATCTTTTCGGTCATTGAATTTATAATCTAATACGATATGCACGAATTTTTTATTAGCGTCTTCGCAAATGTTATATAAATCGGTCGAAAGATAATCGGAACCTATTAAATACACATAATTACTCGAATCATTATGAAATTCATCGTGGCGACCAATCATATCGATATTGATATCGGTTATGGTATTTGCCAACGGAAATAATGGATTTTGAGAATAAAAACTAGATCCAAGAAGTCCGTGCTCTTCGCCTGTCATATGAAGGAATAGGATAGAGCGTTTTGGTCCGTGACCTTCTTTTTTTGCGATTTCGAAGGCTTGAGCAATTTCTAATAAAGCTACAGTTCCCGAACCATCATCATCGGCACCATTGTAAACTTCGCCATTCTTAATGCCCACATGGTCATAATGTGCTGAAATTACGATGATTTCATTTGGTTTTTCGGAACCTTCAATATACGCCCAAATATTCTCAGAATCGTGCAAGTTTTCATTGCGTTTGGCATTCAAGAAAGCGGCAGGAACTTTTTGAGAATAACTGGTTGCACCTTTCGGAAACGGAATTTTGTTCGCTTTGTATTGGCTAATAAGATATTCACCAGCTTTTTTCTGTCCTTTCGAACCAGTATCTCGACCTTCCATTGAATCTGAAGCGACAATATAAAGATGTTTCATTAAATCTTTCGAACTAATGGTATTCATGTATTTTGTTGGATTTACTTCAACAGCAACTTTTTGTGAAAAGCTTGAAATTGTTAATGTAAATAGGAAAAGGAATAGTATTTTTTTCATAATTTATTTGGTGAATAATTGATGGTCTCAAATATAGTTTATAACTAGGAATTTATCCTTTTCATTTAAAAAAAAATAAACCACGAATTACATCAATTAATTTAGGTTAATTGATGTAATTCGTGGTTTAGATTTAAGAGTATTCTATTTTTTTAAGACTTCATTCAAGAAAATTTTCATGTGTTCCCAAGATCTTTTTGCGGCTTTTTCGTTGTAAGCGGCACCTTTAGAATTGTCATTTCCAGATTCAGGATTGGTAAAAGAATGAACCGCATTGGCATAATAAATCATCTGCCAATCGGCTTTTGCGTCTTTCATTTCTTGTTGAAAAGCAGCAACTTCTTCTTTCGATTCATAGGGATCATCGGCTCCATGACAAACCAAAACCTTTGCTGCGATTGGCTCAATGGTTCTTTTCGCGTCACGACCTAATCCGCCATGAAAAGAAACTACTCCTTTTACGTTCATATTTGATCGTGCAACTTCAAGAACACCAGTTCCACCGAAACAATATCCTATAACCACAATATTATCCGGATTTGCACCCGAAAGAATCAATTGTTTCAATGCCAATGAAATACGTTTTTGATATTCTGAAAAATTAGTTTTATAATAACCAGCATTTTTGCCCGCTTGGGCGTAATCTTTCGGGTAATTTCCTTCACCATAAATATCAGCAACGAAAGCATAATAGCCAAATTTCGATAGGTTTTCGGCGGTATCTTTCGAAAGTTTGTCAATTCCCATCCAAGCTGGAAGAATCAGAATTCCTGGTTTTTGTTGGCTTTTTGATTTTGGTTGAATGCTGAAACCATTCAAAACTTGTGCGCCATCATTGTATTTTACGGATTTTAATTGTGCAAAAGATACACTTGAAAGCAAAAATATTGCTAAGAATAAGTACGGACTGTTTTTCATA
>CANBWX010000061.1 GCA_947373225.1 Flavobacteriaceae bacterium
GCCGTTAGGAACTGAAACTTTTTTTGTGCCACATAATATTTTCCAGACTTACTTTTCAGCGTATTATCTCGGTTGATAATTGTTCCTTGGGTGTTGTAATATACTTCTTGGGTGTTGCGGTTGAAGTTGATGGTATCTGTTGCCAAATTATTTTCGGGTGAACGCATAACAGCGCCTCCAGTGGCAAAAGCTTGTTTCATATTACCATTATATTCGGCGTATTTACTATTTAAATACAAAGTGTCCCCTTGAACTAATTGCACGTTTCCAAAGGCTTTTATGTAGTTTTCTTTTTGGAAAAAATAAGCTTTATTGCAGGTCAAAATAATGCCTTCATGATTCACACGGACATTTCCTGTTAGCAAGACAGCATCGGGTATTTCTACTTGATTGATGTCGAAATAATCAGAATGTTCAACAATGATTTTTTTTGAGGCTTGTGCCAAAAGGGTTTGCGAGCCTAGAATCGTCAAGCAGCAACTTATAAAAAACAATAATTTCTTCAATGGATTTATTTTTTGCCAAATTTAAGAAAAAGGGAACAACCTTACTCTATATTATGATTTATTTATAAACTTGAAATTTTAGAATTGGAATTTTATTTAGCCACAGATTCAAATGATTTTCACAGATTTTTAAAATCCATTTAATCTTTTTAATCTGTGGCATATTAATTTAATAATTTTTTTGGACGATGGTTGTTTTTAAACTTATCAACAATAATAAGAAGTGTTTCGTTGTAGTTGGAATTTTGACAGATCAACGAAATCATTTTCGCGAGGGTTAAGAAAAAAAATATTAATTTTAAAAAATAATACAATCAAAAGTTGGAATTGTATAAAAATCCAATGAAAATCAGCTAAATAATTTTGTATGATAAAAAAAATAACTATTGTTGCAGGAATAAGCTTAATTCTTTTGGCAGCAGCCTGTAAAACTTCAGCTATAAAAATGAACACAGAAAATAAAAAAATGGTATCAGAAAAGAAAGAAGTTGTTTATCAAGTTTTTACCCGATTATTCGGAAATAAAAATGCAACTAATAAACCTTGGGGAACTATTGAGGAAAATGGAGTAGGGAAATTTAATGATTTCACCGACAAAGCACTTGCTGAAATCAAGGATTTAGGAGTTACTTATGTTTGGTATACTGGAGTTCCACATCATGCTTTGGTTCGTGATTATACTTCGATTAGAGTTTCTAATGATGATCCCGAAGTGGTAAAAGGGCGCGCTGGTTCGCCATATGCTGTGAAAGATTATTATAATGTAAACCCAGATTTGGCAGTAAATCCTGCCAATCGTTTGCAAGAATTTGAAGCTTTGATTGCCCGAACTCACAAAGCGGGATTAAAGGTGATTATTGATATTGTACCTAATCATATTGCTCGAAAATACGAAGGAAAAAGCAATCCCGAAGGCGTTCGTGATTTTGGTGCCGATGATGATGTTTCGGTAGAATACAAACGCGATAATAATTTTTATTATATTCCAAATACCCATTTTGAAGTGCCTGACGGAATTCATCCTTTAAATGGAGAAAATAATCCGCTAATTGATGGGAAATTTGATGAATTTCCAGCGAAATGGACAGGTAACGGTTCTCGATTGGCAAAACCAGATCATAATGATTGGTACGAAACGGTCAAAGTAAATTATGGTATTCGCCCTGATGGTTCTAAAGATTTTCCGGAACTTCCAGCCGGTTTTGACACCAAATCGTATCAAGAACATTTCGATTTTTGGGCTGATAAGGACGTTCCTAATTCATGGAAAAAATTCCGTGACATTGCTTTGTATTGGACCGCAAAAGGCGTAGATGGGTTTAGATATGATATGGCCGAAATGGTGCCTTATGAATTCTGGAGTTACATGAATTCATCTATAAAAGTCAAGAATCCAAACGCTTTTTTAATGGCAGAAGTCTATAACCCAAATGAATATCGAAATTATATTCGTCTCGGAAAAATGGATTATTTGTATGATAAAGTTGAAACGTACGACCATTTGAAAGCCGTAGTTCAAGGAAAATCTTGGCCTGACGGACTTTCGGATATTCAAAACAGAATGGCTGATATTGAGCATCACATGTTGCATTTTTTGGATAATCATGATGAGCAACGATTGGCAAGTCCTGAATTTGCTGGAACGCCACAAAAAGGAAAACCTTTGATGGTGGTTTCTACAACAATAAGCACTTCGCCAACGATGGTTTATTTTGGACAGGAAGTGGGCGAAGCTGGAAATGAAAACGCAGGTTTTGGAACCCATTCCAGAACTTCAATTTTTGATTATATAGGTGTACCCAATCATCAAAGATGGATGAACGAAGGAAAATTTGATGGTGGGCAACTTTCGCAAGACGAAAAAGACTTGCGTGATTTTTATAAAAGATTATTGAATTTTTCTATCAACAGTTCTGCTTTGATGGGGAAATTTCAAGAAATTCAAACTGCAAATCGTAACATTACACCCGGTTATGATATAGCCATTTATTCCTATACTCGCTGGTCTGACACGCAGAAATTGATTATTGTAACTAATTTTTATTCACTTGCTTCTAGTAATTTCGAACTGCGAATCCCTGCTGATATTATTCAAAAATGGAATTTGAAAGATGGCACATATACAATAACTGATCAATTGTATCATGAAAAAACAACACAATTGCGAGTAGAAAACGGAGAAGGAAAAGCGCAAATTAGTATTGCTCCTCTAGAATCGTTTATTTTTCAGTTGTAATACAATAAAAAAAAGCGGTTGCAATATTATAATTGCAGCCGCTTTAAAATTTAAAAGTATTGTTTTAGAATCTATTTGTTTCTAAAATTAATTGACTTCCAGGGTATTGTGTATCAGCATTTTCCTCAGCAGTAATAAATATTTTTGAGATTTTGAATGCCGTAACGGTTTCAAAAGTAGCTTTCAATTTTGATGACATAAATTTTGTGTCACTTTTTATTTGTCCGATGTTTTTAACTAAAGCCTCATCAGTTTCCATCCAAATTACATACACATTTTTTGAAGGCTCCAGTCTTTTTACTTCGGCTAAATTATCTATTTTTATTTTGACCACATAATTATTGTTGTTGTCTTTTTTGACATTTACTTGACCACGAGCCGCAGGAACAATAGATGAAGTTTGAAATATAACTTTCTTCGCACATGAGTTTAATGAAAGTAGGATCATAACAGTAAAAAGACCTAATATGGTATTTTTGAAAAATAATGTAAAATTTAAAGTTTTCATTTTATTTGAATTTTTATTTGTTTAAACTATTATATAAAGGTTGTCCTTTTTATTTGGATAGTTGTTATAAAAATTCATAAATAAGTTATGAAATTCACAGGCTTAATTGGTATATTCTTAATTTCTTATCCTAACAAAATTGTTAAGTATATTTGATTTTCTTTCTATTTAATTAAAGCATCATCGTAATTTTCTCCTACTTTTTTCCAATTGATAACATTGAAAAAAGCATCAACATAATTACTTCGTTTGTTTTGGTAGCTCAAATAATAAGCGTGTTCCCAAAGATCTAAAGCTAAAATAGGTTTTCCTGGAACTGCTGCATTTCGCATTAAAGGATTATCTTGATTTTGTGTGCTTGTAATTTTAAGTTTTCCTGATTGGTCAACAATTAACCAAACCCAAGCCGAGCCAAATTGTTTTGAGGCTTCGTCTTTGAATAGGGCAGTAAAATTGACAAAAGAGCCAAAATTTCTCGTAATTGCCGAAGCTAAACTATCTTTTGGTTGACCACCCGCTTTTGGAGCCATACATTTAAAATACAAGGAATGATTGTAATAACCACCAGCATTATTTCTAATCTCGGCATTGCTTGGATCTAATTTTGCTTGAAGTTCTTCGATTGTAAGCACAGCTAAATCTGTTCCTGCTACTGCTTTATTCAAATTATTAGCGTAAGTAAGATAATGTTTAGAATAATGATTTTCCATTGTGGAAGTAGAAATATTCGGGTCTAAAGCGCTGTAAGAATAGGGTAATTTTCCGAGTTGAAAGGGGCCTTCATTCGCTTTTACATCGTCAGGACTTCCTATTGCTGTTGTTTTTTGTTCAACATCAGGTAACGGAACATCAACAACTTCAATTAGTTTTTTGTTGTTACAGGAAAGTATAATGATTGCAATTAATAAATTCAGAACTAAAAAAATATTCTTTTTCATAATGTAAATTATTTTTCCAGTAAGGAGTTAATAATTTCGATGTATTTCTCTTTAGATTCTTTTACGGATAAATGACTAATTTGAATCCAAGCATTGGTTTTAAAAGCATTTCTTAAATCAAAATGCTCCGATTGATTATAATTTGCCGAACCAAAAGTGGCTTGTTTATAAAAAGCATAAAGACGCAATTGCACATCTTGAGGCAAAGAAGCTTGTGTCATATTCGAAGCAATTTCAAATGCTTCTTGAAATTGAGTATCTAATTCCTTTTCGGTCATTAAAATTTTGTTGCAATTACTGTTTTTCCACCAATTGCTTTCTGGTTAAGAACAACATTTATTGGTGTTCCCAAAGGTAAGAATAAATCTACTCTTGAACCAAATTTAATAAAACCAGCGTCTTCGCCTTGAATAACTTGCATTCCTTCTTCGGCATAATTGACAATTCTTCGAGCCAAAGCTCCAGCGATTTGTCTATAAAGTACTTCGCCGAATGTTTTGTTTTCGATTACAATTGTAGTTCTTTCGTTTTCCTCGCTTGCTTTTGGATGCCAAGCAACCAAGAATTTTCCTGGATGATATTTACTAAATTTCACAATTCCACCAAGTGCGTAACGGGTTACGTGAACATTGATAGGTGACATAAAAATCGAAACTTGTATGCGTTTATCTTTGAAATATTCGCTTTCGAAAACCTCTTCAATTACCACAACTTTCCCGTCAACAGGAGATAAAATTTGATTTTCATTTTTAATGAAATTCCGCTTCGGATTTCTGAAAAACTGTAAAATGATAATCAAGAACAAAAAAGTGACTATTTGAATCGTCATTTTAATCCAATTGGTGTCAATGAATTTATCGGTTAATAAAAGTACAATAGCTGTAAATACGGTTCCGAATAATATGGATTGAGCGCCTTCTTTATGAAACATAGTTTAAAATTTGGTAAAACAAAAATACAATTGGTGCCACAAATATAACACTATCTAGTCTATCTAGTATGCCTCCGTGGCCAGGCATTATGATTCCGCTGTCTTTTACACCAGCAATACGTTTGAATTTTGATTCGATTAAATCACCAATTGTTCCAAAAATACCAACAATAAGTGCAATTGTCATCCAAATGATTATTGATTTTTTTAAATAAAAATCTTTGGGTGCGAAATAATATTTCGATATAAAATAACTTGCTAGCATAGCAAATAAAATACCTCCAATGAATCCTTCTATAGTTTTTTTTGGTGAAATTTTTTCGAATAATTTTGTTCTTCCAATCGATTTTCCAACAATATAAGCAAAAGTATCATTGGTCCAAATAAGGATAAAAATGCTAATGATAATTTTGGGATTATATCCTTTTTCTCCAAATGGAATTTGCGTAATAAATATAAATGGAAGTAAGCTGTAGCCTATCAAATACAAGTATTTTGACGAAGTGCTTATTTTTTGGATAGTATCATAGAATAAAAACAATATACATTTTATGGAAACTACCAGTGCGATAACTAATAAAACGATGCTTAGCTGCTTTGTATTTATTGAAAGATACAAATTACTATGCAGTATATCATTTATGGTTTTTGTGGTAAATACGTTGTAATTGATTACCAAAATAACTGCGGTATAAAAAACAGTTCCAAAAACAATTGGTAACGCTTTATTAATTTGTATTAAACTACAAAATTCATAAATGGCAATTATCATAAAAATTCCAAAAAGGATAAAAAAGCTTTCAGTAGAATATAAAATAGAAGCTAGTAATACTATTATATAAACAACTCCTGATATAGCTCGTTTTAGAGTTTCGTTCATTTTAAAGATCTTCTAAAAGCAATAAGTATAAGTTTTTTGCGGAGCTACCATATTGAGTAAAATCTTCCTCTTCCACTTTTTCAAAATACTTTATGGTGGTGATATTTGTTGGGTAATCGGTGTGGTATTTCTTTTTTATAACACTAAGTCCATCACTTTTTGAACCTATTATCTGGCTTGTGGTAGCTTTGATAATAATATTGGCTGGCAATTCGTTTGGTTTTCTTTGCTTAATTTGTTTAGACGAGAAAAGTATTGAACCTTCATCGGCAATTAAATTTTCGCAAGTTGCCAGAAAAAACAAAGGATTTTTTGGGTTTTGATATATAATTTTATTCTCCTCAAGCATATTGAAAAGATTAGGCTCGTAGCATAAAGCTTCGCTCTCAAACCAGTCATTTTCTTCTAATATATTTTCAAAATGATCTTTTACTTCGGCTTCATTTTCACAGTACAAAAATTTACCTCCATTTTTCTTGAAATTATAAATAAATTGCTCGTCTAAAGGCGCATTGGTATCTGGAGAGTATTTACCATTTTCGTTATCATGCTCTTCTTCCGAAGCTGGGTTATTCGAACCAAAAAATTTTCTAAAAAGACTCATATTTTTATAAACTGCTTACTAAATTATTTCAATAACGTCCAAAGATAAAAAAATCTTAATTCAAAAGTCACTTTTGAATTAAGATTTTAAAAATAATGTAAATTATGGACTATTAAGAAACGACTTCTTCAAGATTTGAATCAAACGTTCTTTTTCCGAAAATAGCTTCTAAGTCGTCTTTAAATATGACTTCTTTTTCAATTAAGATGTTGGCCAGTTGGTTCAATTTATCTTTATTGTCTTCCAATATTTTGATTGCTCTTTCGTATTGACTTTCAATTAATAAAGAAATTTCTTTATCAATTGTCTTAGCTGTTTCTTCAGAATAGGGTTTAGAAAAACTGTATTCGCTTTGTCCAGTTGAATCATAATAGGTTACATTTCCTATTTTTTCGTTCAAACCATAAATGGTTACCATGGCGCGAGCTTGTCTGGTTACTTTTTCTAAATCGCTTAATGCTCCAGTAGAAATCCTATCGAAAGTTACTTTTTCAGCAGCTCTTCCGCCCATTGTGGCACACATTTCGTCAAGCATTTGGTCGGTTCTAACGATTAAGCGTTCTTCTGGCAAATACCAAGCCGCTCCTAAACTTTGTCCTCTAGGAACAATCGTTACTTTGATTAATGGTGCTGCGTGTTCTAGCATCCAACTTACAGTTGCGTGACCTGCTTCGTGGATAGCGATTGCTTTCTTTTCGTCAGGAGTTACAATTTTATTTTTCTTTTCAAGACCACCTACGATTCTGTCTACAGCATCCAAGAAATCTTGTTTGTCAACAGCTGTTTTGTTGTTTCTTGCGGCAATCAAAGCGGCTTCGTTACAAACATTGGCAATATCAGCTCCTGAGAAACCTGGAGTTTGTTTGGCTAAAAAGTCAGTGTCAAGACCTTCAATTTTTTTTAATGGTTCAAGATGTACTTTAAAAATTTCGGCGCGTTCTCGAATGTCTGGTAAGTCAACAAAAATTTGTCTATCAAAACGACCAGCACGCATTAAAGCTTTATCCAAAACATCGGCTCTATTGGTTGCAGCCAAAACGATTACGTTCGAATTAGTTCCAAAACCATCCATTTCGGTAAGCAATTGATTCAATGTGTTTTCGCGTTCATCATTTCCGCCAGACATGTTGTTTTTTCCTCTTGCTCTTCCCACCGCATCAATTTCATCGATAAATATAATAGCAGGAGATTTTTCTTTGGCTTGTTTGAACAAATCACGAACTCTTGATGCACCAACTCCCACGAACATTTCAACAAAATCAGAACCTGATAAAGAGAAAAATGGAACTTGTGCTTCGCCAGCTACGGCTTTTGCCAAAAGGGTTTTTCCAGTTCCCGGAGGCCCTACGAGCAAAGCGCCTTTTGGTATTTTTCCTCCCAGATTGGTGTATTTTTCTGGATTTTTCAAGAATTCAACGATTTCCTGAATTTCTTCTTTTGCACCTTCTAAACCAGCTACATCTTTAAACGAAGTTTTAATATCTGTTTTTTCGTCGAAAAGTTTAGCTTTCGATTTTCCAATATTAAAAATCTGTCCGCCACCGCCACCAGCGCCGCCCGACATTTTTCGCATAATAAAGATCCAAACACCAATGATTATGATGATTGGTAACAAGCTTACTAAAATATCTGTCCAGTTGTTTTTTGGTAAGAAATTAAAATCTTTCAATTTTCCTTCCGCAACTGCTTTCTCTAGTTTAGTTTGAAATAATTGGTCGTTTCCAATAATGAAAGTGTAATGAGGTCCTTTATTTGGACGCTCAAAAACATCTTTTGCCACTTTTGAATTGGCAGGTTCTTTCAGAGCCGCAGCTGTAAGATAAACTTCGGCTTCGGATTTATTGTAAACAATTACTTTTTCAATAGCTCCTTTTTCTAAATAAGAATTAAAGCTTGAAGAAGTTAATTGAGCAGGTTCTGATAAGTTTGAACCACCAGTCATAAAACTGATAAACAAGAAGATTAATAGTATTGCGGTATAAATTAACCAAGGACTTACTTTAAATTTATTCGTATTTGGATTATTATCTTTAGCCATTACAGTATGTTTCTTTAGTATTTATTTTCGATTTTGGTGATTTTTGCATCTCCCCAAAGACTTTCGATATTATAATATTCTCTAATATGTTTTTGAAAAACGTGAACCACGATATTTACATAGTCCATAAGAACCCATTCCGCATTATCAGTACCTTCAACATGCCAAGGCTTGTCTTTTAATTCTTTTGAAACTGTTTTTTGAATGGAGTTAACGATAGCATTAACTTGAGTATTTGAATTACCGTTGCAGATAACAAAATAGTCACAAACGGCAGTGTCTATTTCTCTTAAATCTAGAATATCAATGTCATTCCCTTTTACTTCTTCGATCCCTTTGATGATGTTTGCCAATAGAACATCATTGTTTATAGTCTTTTTTGCCATGAATTATTTTTAAATAAGTTTGTAAAGTTACCATTTTTTGTGATTATTTTTGAACCTTAACATAATATTAAATTATGTACCACAAATAACTTCTCATGAAACTAATCAAACTCGATGCCATAGATTCTACAAATGAATTCCTAAAAGGTTTATCAGGCAATCCTGCAACCGAAAATTTTACGGTAGTTACTGCAGAAAGCCAAACGAAAGGCAAGGGGCAAATGGGTTCTGTTTGGGCTACTGAGCCAAGTAAAAACTTAATAATGAGTGTTTTGGTTAAGGATTTTTTATTGGATATTACTCAAATTTTCAATGTTAATATCGCTTTCTCACTATCGGTTGTTCAGGCTTTAGAAAAAATAAACATTCCTGAATTAAGTATTAAATGGCCTAACGACATAATGTCATACAACAAAAAAATTGGCGGAATTCTAATTGAAAATAGCATAAAAAGCGACGGAACTATTACTTCTATTGTGGGTTTGGGACTCAATGTGAACCAAACTAATTTTGAAGATTTGCCAAAAGCATCTTCATTGAAAGTGATTTGCAAGACTAATTTCGATAAAGAAGCTATTCTTTTGACTATCATCGAAAACTTGGAAAAAAATATTCAGACTTGGAATCAAAACTCAGATTCTTTGTGGACAGATTATACCAATAAAATTTTCAAAAAAGGAATTCCTATGCCGTTTTCAGATCCAAATAGCCAAAATTTTATGGGAATTATTCAAGGTGTAAATGAAATTGGGAAACTCGAAGTTTTACTTGAAAACGATTCAGTTTCTGAGTACGGTATCAAAGAAATTCAGATGTTGTATTAAACCGTTGGTTGTAATTTGATTTATATTTTTAAACGCATAGACATAGCTATTTGTTAATTTAAATTAGTCGTTTCACTTAGTTTCAGAATTCATAGGCTATGAGAAAATCAAGAATTGGTCTATCTAACTCTTTCTATGCGTTTAATTTTTTTGTTCTAAAAATTTAATAATTGTACCCAAGTAAGGGGCATTTTTCGTTGCTATTAAAACAAAAGAAAACCTTTCAGTTTGCACCGAAAGGTTTCGTTTTATATGAAAAAGTGTTTATAATTTATCCATATTTCCCGCCAATGTCTCGATAAATTTACCAATTGGTCCTTTTATCATCATTGCCATCACGGCATTAAATTCACCTTCGAAAAACAATTGTATACTAGAAGTTTTTTCAGAAACAGAAATAATATCAGCTATCAAAGTAAAAGATAATTTATCGCTAGCTGAACCTAAAACTAATTTATTTGGAGCTATTTTTTCTTTTATAATCAGTTTTATTTCTGGCATCCCTTTTAATCCAAAGATAAAAGCATCATCACCTATAACTTCAAATTTAGCAATATTTTCAGGCATTAATTTCTCGAAATTTCTTACATCAGTCAATAAATCAAATAAATCTTGTGCTGATTTTTCAACGGTAACTCTAGGACTTTCTAAATTCATAAATTATTTTTTTTGAATTTTTAAACTTTTACATTCCAGGTTGATGGACTCAAATTCCATTCTCTCAAGGTTTGTTCTTCTTCTTCGGTAATATATCTTTTGGCAACAGCCAAATTCAATAAATTTTGATAATTACTCAATGTTAATAGGTCAACATTGGCATTTTTAAAGTTTTCTGTGGCAACATCAAAACCATAAGTAAATATGGCGGCCATGCCTTTTATGTTAGCTCCAGCAGCGCGCAAAGCATCAACAGCAAGTAAACTACTGTTTCCTGTACTGATTAAATCTTCTACAATAACTACATTTTGTCCTTTTTGTAAAAAACCTTCCACTTGATTTTGTCTACCATGTTTTTTTGGTTCCGGACGAACATAAACAAATGGTAAGCCTAAACTTTCGGCAACCAGAATTCCTATTCCAATCGCGCCAGTGGCCACGCCAGCAATAACATCTGGCTTTCCAAATTGCTTTTCGATGTGTTTCGAAAATTCATCCCGAACATAATTTCTTATGAGCGGAAAAGACAAAATTAGTCGGTTATCACAATAAATTGGTGATTGCCATCCCGAAGCCCATGTAAAAGGATTTCTTGGATTCAATTTAATTGCATTTATTTGCAAAAGCAATTCGGCAGTTTTTTCGGCAGTATCCTTATTAAATATCATAATACAAATGTATAAAGTTTTTGTGAACGACAAACCACTTTTTTTGACAAATGAAATCTCGAAAGAGACTAATTTTCAAATATTCTTGCTTGAAAGTGTTGATATAGTGCAACTTATAGTCAAAATATTTCAAAATAAAATTCAGAAGGCTTATTTGTATCATCCTGATGAAAAGGAGATTATGAAAACGCTGAAATCTAAAATTCCTGTTTCTAAAGCTGGTGGAGGATTAGTTTACAACAAAAAAGGGCAAGTTTTATTCATTTTTAGAGGTGGAAAATGGGATTTACCAAAAGGCGGAACCGAAAAAGGAGAAGAAATCGAATTTACCGCAATGCGTGAAGTCGAGGAAGAAACAGGCGTAAATCAGTTAAGAATTACAAAAAAACTTCAAAAAACGTACCATGTTTTCAAAAGAAATGGCGTTTATAAATTAAAAATCACACATTGGTTCGAAATGCACTCCGATTTTGACGGAATTCCTGTTGGTCAAATCGAAGAAGGAATCGAAAAAGCAGTTTGGCTTAGCCCAAGTGAAATGCCCGAAGTGCTGAAAAATTCGTATGAAAATATAAAATTATTGTTCGAAGAGGAGAATATTAGTTTTCAGTAATCAGTATTCAGATTGCAGTTTTCAGCATTGTGTAAAGATTTTTTAGTTTATCCAATAGACATAAGGTTTTTGGACTGAACACTGCCAACTGAACACTGCCAACTTTTTTACTATCTTTGAAAAATGAATAAAAAACACCATTCCAAGAATATACTCCATAATTTAGGATTCGAAAACCTAAACGAAATGCAAGTTGCCGCTCAAGAAACCATTTTGAGCGATAACAATGTTTTATTACTTTCGCCAACAGGTTCTGGGAAAACACTCGCTTTCTTATTGCCAATTTTCGAAATGTTGAAACCTGAAATTCTTTCTGTTCAATGTTTAATTCTGGTTCCATCACGTGAATTAGGTTTGCAAATTGAGCAAGTTTGGAAAAAAATGGGAACTGATTATAAAGTAAATGTGTGTTATGGCGGACATTCCATAGATACCGAAATCAAGAATTTAAGCAATCCACCAGCCGTTTTAATAGGAACTCCGGGTCGAATTGCCGATCATATCGACCGAGGCACTTTTCGCGTAGATAAAATAGAAACTTTAATTCTTGACGAATTCGATAAATCCTTACAATTGGGCTTTCATGAGCAAATGTCGTTCATCATCGGGAAATTATCAAAATTAAACAAACGCGTTTTGGTTTCGGCAACTTCCGATATTGAGATTCCAAAATACACAAGAGTTATAAACCCTACGATTTTAGATTATATTCCGGAGCAAGAAGAGAAAACAAATCTTGCCATGAAAATGGTTGTTTCGAAAGAAAAAGACAAAATAGGAAGTTTATTTAATCTTATTTGTGCGTTAAAATCGCAATCGGCTTTGGTGTTTTGTAATCATCGTGACGCCGCAGAACGTATTAGCGACACCTTGAACGCAAAAGGAATTTATTCCACCTATTATCATGGCGGAATGGATCAGGACGAAAGAGAACGTGCTTTAATTCAATTCCGAAACGGAAGCATGAGTTATTTAATCACCACCGATCTTGCAGCTCGTGGGCTCGATATTCCCGAAATGAATCACGTAATTCATTATCATTTACCCTCTAAAGAAGACGAATTCACGCATAGAAACGGTAGAACTGCTAGAATGTTGGCTTCCGGAACGGCTTATATTGTTGCGCATGACAGTGAGAAAAAGCTAGATTACATCGATTATGGAATGCCAGTTTTGAATGTAGAACATTCGATTACTTTACCAAAACCACCTGAATTTCAAACGATTTATATCAGTGGCGGAAAGAAAAACAAATTAAATAAAATAGATGTCGTTGGTTTCTTTTCCCAAAAAGGAAAACTCGAAAAAGGTGATTTGGGATTAATTGAAGTGAAAGATTTTATTTCTTTTGCTGCCGTGAAATTCAATAAAGTGCATGACTTACTTCAGAACATCAAGGACGAAAAAATGAAAGGCAAGAAATTTAAAATCGAAGTCGCCCGAAAAGTAATCAAGAAAGAGGAGGAGTAGGTTTTATGTTTCAGAATTCAGAATTTTTACAATTCAGAATCTGATTTGATAGTTTTGAGATTCCTACTGAATGACAATGTTGGTACTGAAAATTTTAAAATAGTGTTTGTCGTATAATATGCAACTCCAATTTGTAATTCCGTAGGAATCTCAAAGAGAATCAGATTTCAGATTAAGAAGGTTAAACATCTCCTTTCAAAAAAATAAAAAAAAACGAAAACGTCTTGATTTCTCAGGACGTTTTCGTTTTTTTTGCTAACTGCTAACTGCTAACTGCTCTGCTAACTATATTTTCTTCACGTATTGTGTAATAATTACAATCGTTTGACCATCAACACGACCTTCAATATATTCGGCGTTTTCGTGGTCTAATCTAATGTTTCTAACAGCAGTTCCTTGTTTAGCAACCATACTTGATCCTTTTACTTTCAAATCTTTTACCAAAACTACTGAGTCGCCAGTAGAAAGAATAACTCCATTTACATCGCGGTGTATCACTTTGTTTTCATCTTCTTCGCCTTCACCAGTAGCTTGCGCCCAGGCTAAAACGTCCTCGTCAAGATACATCATATCCAATAATTCTTTTGGCCAACCCGCTGCGCGCATTCTGCTCAACATTCTCCACGCCACTACTTGTACTGCTGTGTGCTCGCTCCACATGCTATCATTAAGACATCTCCAGTGATTTAAGTCTTCGTTTCCTGGATTTTCGATTTGATCGATACAAGTTGAACAAGCCAAAATACTTTCGTCTAATCCTCCTTTTTTCGTTGGTAAAACGGTGTAAACTTTTAGGTTTTCTGTTGCAGCGCAAAGTTCACATTGTGATCCGCTACGTTTATGTAATGCTCTTTCCATTCTATTATTTGTGTGTTTTATTTTTTGCGAAAGTAGTGCTAAAAGACTACTATTTCCAAATTTATACGGAATACTATTTTTTTACTTTCACGGCTTCAGGAACCAATAATTCATATTCTCCATTGTGGCGAATAACGTCTCTCACGATGCTGGAACTAATATAGGAAGTTTTTGCTGCAGTCAACAAAAACACGGTTTCAATTTTAGACATTCTTCTATTGGTATGTGCAATGGCTTTTTCGAATTCAAAATCGGCTGGATTTCGCAGTCCGCGAAGAATAAAATTGGCATTTATTTTTTTACATAAATCAATAGTCAAACCTTCATAAGTTACGATGGAAATTTTAGGTTCATCCTTGAAAGTTTCTTCAATGAATCGTTTTCTTTCTTCGAGCGAAAACATATATTTTTTCTCGGCGTTGACGCCAATGGCAATTACAATTTCGTCAAATAGGGTAATTCCTCTTCGGATAATATCTTCGTGACCAAGCGTGATTGGATCGAATGATCCTGGAAATATGGCTTTTCTCATTTTAATTATATTTTATTATTTCTTTTTCAATTCTCATGTTAGGAACAATCCAAAATAGCGCTACTGCAAAATAGAGTAATCCAGAAATCCAAACCGAAACAAAAGCCAATGAAATCCCCAATAAATAGAAGACTAATGATATCCTGCCTTTATAATCTTTTTGAGTTACTTTGGCTAAAAGTGAATCCTTGCCTTCGAGTTTTATGATTTTTTTTACTAGTATAGTATAGGATAAGCCACACATAAAAAGGATAAAACCATAACAACTCATGGGAACTGCTGAAAAATGTTGAGACCCAATCCAACTGGTTGCAAAAGGAATTAAGGAAAGCCAAAAAAGCAAAAATAGATTTCCCCATAAAACTTTGCCATTAACTTGTTTTACGGCTTGAAAAATATGGTGATGATTGTTCCAATAAATACCAACATAAGCAAAACTCAAAACATAGCTCAAAAACACAGGTATTAAGGGTTTTAAAGATTCAAAACTATTGCTGTTTGGTACTTTAATTTCCAAAATCATTATCGTGATAATAATTGCCAAAACGCCATCGCTAAAGGCTTCGAGTCTATTTTTATTCATATTTCTATTTGGTTAAAGCCAATTCTATAGCATTGCTAAACAAATCTTCCAATGAAATTCCGGCGACTTTGGCTTGTTGCGGAATCAAACTTTCGGTGGTTAGACCTGGAATTGTGTTCATTTCGAGCATGAATGGTTCGCCGTCTACAAATATAAATTCGCTTCGGGAGAAACCTTTCATTTTCAGAATTTCATAAGCGCGTTTTGCAATTTCGCTTACTTTCTGAGTCATTTCTTCCGAGATTCTGGCAGGCGTTATTTCCTGAGATTTCCCGTGATATTTGGCTTCATAATCGAAGAAATCATTCTCCGAAACAATTTCGGTGATGGGTAACACGGTTACATTTCCTTTATAATTGAATACGCCAACAGAAACTTCGGTGCCGTCAAGGAAGCTTTCGATGATGATTTCGTTGTCTTCTTGGTAAGCAACTTCTATGGCAATTGGCAATTCGTTAGCAGTTTTTACTTTTGATATTCCAAAGCTAGAACCTGATTTATTGGGTTTTACAAAACAAGGTAAACCTACTTTTTTTACGATTTCGGCGGTGTCTATATGTTCGCCTTTGTTTAAATAATAGGAAGTTGCTGTCTTGATGCCATAAGGTTTTAAAACCGATAAGAGATCCCGTTTGTTGAAGGTAAGTGCTGCTTGATAATAATCGCAAGAAGTTTGTGGCATTCCGATTAATTCAAAATAAGCTTGCATTAATCCATCTTCACCTGGTGTACCGTGAATGGCGTTGAAAACACAGTCGAAAGTGATTTTGGTTCCGTTTACCGTAGTCGAAAAATCATTTTTATCGATAGGGAATTCGGTATCTTTGTCATCGACATAAACCCATTTTTCTTTGAAAATATGAATTCGGAATCCGTTAAATTTAGTTTTGTCAAGAAATTGATACACAACGTTTCCGCTGATTAAGGATATTTTATATTCGCTTGAATATCCGCCCATGATGATGGCAATGTTTTTCATTTTTTACGTTTAATCGGTTAAACGTTTAATCGATTGACCGATTAAACCTATTCAAAACAAAATTAGAATTTTTTTTGGAACGAAATAGCTTTATCTTTGCGACTTATAAAAATAAATTTATGAGTTTAGGTAAATATCTTTCTAGTCGCGTATTTTTCGGGCAAGCAGCAGCTGCTCTTGCCATACTTGCCGTTTTGGGTTATTTTTTCATCCATTGGCTGACTTTCACAACCGATCATGGTCATGAAATTACAGTGCCAAATTTGGCCAAATTAAACGTGGAACAAGTGGAGAAAAAGCTGAATGAGTTAGACTTGGATTATGTGCTTTTGGATAGTGTCGATTTTAATAAAGATTTTCCAAAATTTAGCGTTGTCGAGCAAGATCCTTTGCCGGGTGCCAAAGTTAAAGTGGGTAGAAAAGTTTATATCAAGATCAATGCTTCGGGATTCTCGTCTGTTCGAATTCCTGATTTAATTCAGAAAACCTATCGTGAAGCGGTTCCAACACTAAAATCAATAGGACTTGAAGAAGGAACAATTACTTATATTCCGAATCTTGGAAAAGATATGGTTCTCGAAATGCGTTTCAAAGGTCGAAACCTGAAAGTGGGCGATAGAGTTTTGAAAGCTTCTAAAATTGACTTGGTTTTAGGCGACGGAAAAGAAGGTTACACAGAAAAAGTAGATAGTTCAGCTACGCCACCAAAAGAAGAAATACCTGCAAATGTTAAATAATATTGAAACTACAGATTTAGACGAAGAATTATTCGAACATTATAGATTTGACATTCCCAAAGGGCAATTGCTGTTGAGAATCGACAAGTATTTGATGAATATGATTCCGAATGCTACTCGAAATAAAATTCAAAATGCGGCAACTGCCGGCGATATTTATGTGAATGATCTTCCCGTAAAATCGAATTATAAAGTAAAACCGCTTGATGTGGTGCGCATTATGTTGTCGCATCCGCCGTTCGAAAA
>CANBWX010000062.1 GCA_947373225.1 Flavobacteriaceae bacterium
GTTGCTGTAACCAATGGAAATAAAAGAGTTTCAGCGGGTGCAAAAAGTATTACAGTTAAAGCGCTTCCAGAAGCTGGAAAACCAGAAGGATTTTCGGGTGCTGTAGGAAAATTTGATTTCAAAGTGATCCCTTCAAAAACGAATTTAAAAAACGGAGAAAGTCTCAATTTGATTGTGAGTGCTTCTGGAAACGGGAATATAAAATTATTCAATTTGCCAAAACCTGTAGTTCCCAATTCGTTAGAAATGTATGATCCAGTTCATAATGAGCAAGTGAATACTGCTTTGACAGGGATGTCAGGAAAAATATCGGATACTTATACTATAGTTCCACAATATAAGGGGAATTATGCCATAAAACCAATGCAATTTTCTTATTTCGATTTGAATTCTGGAACCTATAAAACCATTAACTCTCCCGAAATAATGGTCAATGTTCTTGATGGTCCAATGGCCAATGATTCAACAACAGCAGCAACAGCTGGTGGAGTTGCCAAAAATAAAATTTCAAGTTTGGATCAATTCAAATATATAAAGCTAAAAAGTGAACTTGTATCTATGAAAAACGAAGATTTTCTTGGGTCAAAATCTTTTTATGGCTTGTTATTATTGCCTTTTTTAATACTTCCATTGATTGTTTTATTCAAGAAGAAAAAAGAAGCAATAGATGGTGATGTTAGAGGAAACAGAATTAAAATGAACAATAAATTGGCTAAAAAATATTTATCGGAAGCCAAAAAACAAATCAATAATAAAGAGCCATTTTATGTTGCGTTAGAAAAAGCAATGCACAATTTTTTGAAAGCCAAATTGCATATTGAGACTTCAGAAATGAGTAAAAGTAATATTCAGGAGCTCTTGATGTCTAGAAATGCAAGTCCGGAAACGGTAATTGATTTTATCAACCTTACTGAAAACTGTGAATTGGCTCGTTATGCGTTAACATCGAGTTCGACTATTCAGCATGATTTTGACAAAGCAGTTTTGATAATTTCAGATTTAGAAAAACAAATTTCTTAAAAAAACAAGCAGATAAAACGGATACAAACACAGATAAAAACTAATTTTTAATTAAAAAAAATCTGTAAAAATCCGTGTTTTCGATTTATCGAATCTGTTTTATCCGCGTTCCAAAAAAAATAAACAATGAAAAAGTTACTATTTATATTTTTACTTATAACCCAAGTTTTCTTTGCCCAAAGTGGTTTTGAAACAGGGAATTCGTTATACCAAAAAGGAAAATACGAGCAAGCGGTTACTGCTTATGAAAGTGTTTTGGCAACTAAACAACAATCGTCCGAATTGTATTTTAATTTAGGAAATTGCTATTTTAAATTAAACAAAGTAGCTCCAGCAATTTATAATTATCAAAAGGCTTTGGTGCTCAATCCAGAGGATTCAGAAATTAAAAATAACCTAAAATTTGCACAGAAACTGACTATTGATGAGGTAAAAGAAGTGCCAAAAGTTGGCTTTTCGAAATGGATTCATGATCTCACTTCGACCTTTCATTACAATACTTGGGCGTGGATTTCAGTTCTATTTTCGACTCTTTTTTTGTTGTTTTTTCTTGGGTATTATTTTTCGCAAACTACGTTGTACAAACGCATCTTTTTCTTCGGAATGTTTGGCTTGTTGTTTTTGCTGTTAATCAGCATTTCCGCTGCATTTACAGAGAAAAACGATTTTAATAATGAAAGACCTGCCGTTATTTTTGCCGAAATAGCTTTGGTAAAAAGTGAACCTCAAACGGCAAGTTCAACTGTTTCCACGTTGCATGAAGGAACTACAGCGTATGTACTGGAATCAGTAGACAATTGGAAAAAAATTCAATTGCTTGATGGAACTCAAGGTTGGATTGCTAAAAATGCGATCAAGGAAGTGAAATAGATTTCAGGTTTCAGAAGGCAGAAAACAGATTTCAGAAAACAGATTTCAGAAAACAGAAGGCAGAATGTAGGTTTCAGAAGGCAGAAAACAGATTTCAGAAAACAGATTTCAGGTTGAAGAGCATTGATATTATAAACTTAATATAATATAAAAAATCAGTTTAAAAATGATTCATTTCATTTTTAAACTGATTTTTCTTTTTTATCTGCAACCTGCAACCTGCAACCTGATTACTTTTTCTTCAAATCCTCATACCATTTTTCAATCGAAGGATAAACGTATCCCGCAGTTTTTCGGATAGGATTGTAGAACATCGATTGATCGAGAGTTTCTCTTTTGGCGATGAAATTGTTGTAATTTATTTTTTCGAAAAGATTCAAAACAATTCCTAATATCAACACCATTTTCAATACATGAAAAAAACCACCGCCAATGTTATTGATACAACCTAAATGCGCAAAATTTGCGATTCCGGTTAGGAATTTTGCCAAAAGCGATATTACAATAATTACTAAAATGAAGGTGAAAATAAAAGCTATTATTTGAATCGTTTTAGGATTCCAGTGGGCAAATCCTGTTAGCATTTTGGCGACAATAGAAGAAAATTTTATGGCGAAATAAATTCCTAAAATCAAAGAAATTAAGGAAGCCAATTCGACAAAAAGTCCATTTTGAAATCCTTTAAACATTGCATAAATAAGAAATCCGCCCAAAATAATATCTAAAACACTCATTTTGTAATTTTTAAGTTCAAATGGCAAATATAAAGGAATAATCCATTTTCAACTTCTTATATTTGCCAAAATAATTTTATGATAGATGATTTAATAACTCATGACTCATAACTCATAATTCATAAAATATGTCAAGAGATATACAACTAAAAGAGCGCTGGGAACAGCTCGTTATTATACTTTCCGATCAATTTTCGCAGGGAGAAGACTTAGATCTCGATGCAATTATCTATTTAATTGGCGTTCAAGAACTCGGAAAAGTCCATCAAACATACGAAAAAGACGAAAAACTAAACCTAATGCACATCGCCATTTGTCGATTATTAGAGCCTTATGGTTTTTATGAATTCGAATTTTTCGATGAGGAAGGTTGGCCACATTACAAGGTAAAAGAGGAATTACCACCTTTAAAAGCGGGCGAACAATCGGTTTTAATGAAAGAAGCAATTGTGAATTATTTTCTCGAAAAAGAACTAATTGATTGATGATTGTTGATTAACGATTGAAGATTTTAGATTTGCTTCAAAAACTTACAACTTACAACCTATAACTTACAACTTTTTCCTAAATTTGCACTCTCAATTATTGGATGAAAATGATAGACAAGATAAAAGAATATATTGGCGAAGCACAAGCTTTTTCAACACAAAACAAGGAAGAACTTGAAGCTTTCCGAATCAAATTTCTAGGAAGTAAAGGACTTTTAAAAGACTTTTTTGCCGAATTTAAGAATGTTCCCAACGATCAAAAAAAGGAATTTGGACAAGTAATCAATTTACTGAAATCTTCAGCAGAAGATAAAGTTAAATCGATCCAGGAAACTTTAGAAAGTAAAGAAGAAATCAAAGGTTTTTACGGAGATTTAACGCGTTCGGCCGAACCAGTAATTATAGGTTCTCGTCACCCTATTTCATTGGTAAAAAACCAAATTATCGATATATTTTCGAACGTAGGATTCAATGTTTCCGAAGGTCCGGAAATCGAAGATGATTGGCATAATTTCACCGCATTAAACTTGCCAGAATACCATCCGGCACGTGATATGCAAGACACGTTTTTCATTCAAACAAATCCAGATATTTTATTGCGCACCCACACTTCATCCGTGCAAGTGCGTTATATGGAGGATAATAAACCGCCAATTCGTACCATTTCTCCAGGGCGAGTTTTTCGTAATGAAGCCGTTTCGTCGCGTTCACACTGTATTTTTCACCAAGTCGAAGGTTTGTATATTGACAAAGATGTTTCCTTTGCCGATTTGAAGCAAACGCTTTTATATTTCACCAAAGAAATGTTCGGAAAATCAAAAATCCGTCTTCGTCCCTCGTATTTTCCGTTTACAGAACCAAGTGCTGAAATTGATATTTATTGGGGTTTAAAAACCGAAACCGATTATAGAATTACCAAAGGAACCGGTTGGTTAGAAATTGGAGGATGCGGAATGGTAGATCCAAATGTCTTGAAAAATTGCAACATCAATCCAGATGAATATACTGGTTTTGCCTTTGGAATGGGAATCGAAAGAATAGCGATGTTGTTGTATCAAATTGGAGATATCCGAATGTTTTACGAAAATGACATTCGTTTCTTAGAGCAATTTAAAGCGAGTATTTAATATATGATTTTTGATTAACGATTTTTGATTTAGGAAGTTTAAATCTGCAATCAATAATCGTTAATCTGCAATCAAAAATCAAAAGAATGAAATCCGACATCATAATCCCTACCGTAGAAAACGTTTTCATAGCCGTAGTCCAAGAATGGAGCGACGATTTTATGGAAAAAGTTTGGTATGCTTATTTAGTAAACGACAGCGATTTTAACCTTGATGCAGTAATGATTGTCTCCAAAGCTTTCGGAACTATTGATGGCGAAATGAAGAAAACTTCGCTTTTGCGTCATGCCTATGTCGAAGTTCCAGCGGTTTCGGTTGTAAAAATCGAAATGATTGAAAAAAGTGTTTTGGCACTCAACAATGAGTTTATGCTAACTTTTTTTATGGGTGGAAAACTATACGACCGAAAATTTATTTTCAAAGCAAATTCTATCAACGAAAATTTTGTAGAAGAAGTGCCTATTTTATTTGTTGATGGTATTATTGTGAGATAAAGTCAAAATACTTTTCTGACTTACGCTAGAATTAAAAAACTAAGGTTTATTTTTTTTGGTTTTATTTTTCCAACTAGAATATCCCAAAACAAAAATCCCAAACAAGATATAACCAACGGCTCTTAAATAGAAATTATAATCAGTGATTTGAGTTGCAAATGGCTTTTCTTTAAGACTAAAAACCAGCGTAATCACAATCATAAAAATTCCCCAAGGAGCGCCTGTTTTAATCTGATATTTCCATCTTTCGCTCATAATTTCTTGATTTTTATTTTTTCAAATCTAATTGTTAGTCTAATTTGTCCGTTAATTTCTTAAACACAGATTTAGCTGATTTTCCTTCGTATAAAATGCTGTAAACGGCATCTATAATTGGAGTTTTGGCACCGTAGTTTAGATTAAGGTTATAAGCACTTTTAGTAGCGTAATATCCTTCGGCAACCATGCTCATTTCCATTTGTGCCGATTTTACGGTGTAGCCTTTTCCAATCATATTCCCAAACATTCTATTTCTCGAAAACACCGAATAACCCGTTACCAGTAAATCGCCTAAATAAGCCGAATCATTGATGTTTCGTTTCATTTTGTGTACTTTTCGAATGAATTTTTTCATTTCCCGAATGGCATTACTCATCAAAACCGATTGGAAATTATCGCCATAGCCCAAACCATGTGCCATTCCTGCTGCAATTGCATAAATATTTTTGAGCATTGCAGCATATTCCGTACCAATAATATCATCAGAAATCTTAGTTTTGATATAATTACAGGATAAATTCTTGGCAACTATTTTAGCTTTTTCAGCATCGCCACAAGCAATTGTTAGGTAAGATAAACGTTCTAATGCAACTTCTTCGGCGTGGCATGGACCGGTAATTACGCCAATATTTTCGAAAGGAATATTGTAAATTTTATTAAAATGTTCTCCAACAATCAAACTCGTTTCAGGAACAATTCCTTTGATGGCCGAGAAAATCACTTTGTCTTTTAGACTAGCAGTTAATTTTTCTAATTCACCGTTCAAAAAGGCTGAAGGAATTGCAAAAATGATATAATCCGCATATTCTACAGCTTCATTTATATTGTTGGTGAGTTTTAATTTTTTGGTATCAAACTCAACAGAACTTAAATAATTTGGATTATGATGGTGTTTTTTTATATGTTCTACGGCATCTTCATTTCGCATATACCAAGCAATTTCTCCCAGATTTACACAGAGTATTTTGGCAATTGCTGTTGCCCAACTTCCGCCACCAATTACTGCAAATTTTAGATTTTCGGTCATTTTAGTATTAAATTTAACCAAAAGTACTTAAAAAAGAAGTAATAATGCAAATAAAATTGAATGAAGAAACCTAGGAATCAAGCACTTTGACAATGAAATTTTAACAAAAAATAATTTTATTTTTATTTTTATGCTTTTTGATACAATATATACATTTAACTTGCGTTGTAAATATCTATAAGTTAGTTTTTTAACACAAAGTATGGTTGAGTTAGTTAGTTTTTGTTTTAGTATTTGAAAAGGCGTCCCCCATAATAACAGGTGAACGCCTTTTTTGTTTTTACTAATTTTTTAGTGTTTAATTCTATTGAATTAGTAACTCATTTCTACAATTGCTTTTACTTTGTCTAAAGTAATATTTTGTTTTTCACCTAAAGCTTTCCAACCTCTTTCTTCAAAACGATTGACAATAAAATTCGCTGTTTTTGCATAATCTTCGGCACATTCGGATAGTTTTGTTTTCATTCCCATAGTATGATAAAAATCAACAGTTTTGTTGATGGCTTCCTTGGCAATTTCGTCGACACTACCTGTTAAATTGAAAATACGTTTTCCGTATTGTACCAATTTTTCTTTTTTGGTTTCGAACATGACACGATATAAATTGGGGCCTATAATAGCCAAACTTCTGGCGTGATCAATTCCGTATAAGGCAGTCAATTCATGTCCGATCATGTGCGTAGCCCAATCGGAAGGAACTCCTTTTTGGATTAATCCGTTTAAAGCCATGGTGCAACTCCACATAAAATTCGAAGCCAAAGCATAATCTGTTGGTTTTTCAACAACACTTGGTCCCACTTGAATCAAAGTTTGCAAGATGCTTTCGGCAATTCTATCTTGAAGATAACCTTCATGCGGATAGGTTAAATATTGTTCTAAAACATGAACATAAGCATCAATGACACCATTTTGCAATTGTCTTTTTGGTAAAGATGCAATCACGGTGGGGTCGCAAATAGAAAATTTTGGAAACATCGCCGAACCACCAAAATCGAGTTTTTCTTGGGTGGCTTCAATAGTAACTACTGCACCAGAATTCATCTCACTTCCCGTTGCTGGCAAAGTCAAAACGGTTCCAAAAGGCACAACAGCGGAGCCTTCTTTAAAAATAATTCTTTTCTTGAGGATATCTACAGGATTTCCCTCGAAAAGTACGGCTGCCGATATGAATTTTACGCCATCAATAACGCTTCCGCCACCAACGGCAAGGATGAAATCGATTTTTTCTTTACGGATAATTTCAACAGCTTTCATCAAAGTTTCGAAATGGGGATTAGCTTCGATTCCACCAAATTCGATGATGTCAAAACCTTCCAAGCTTTTGCGAACTTGCTCGTGAATTCCGTTTTTGAAAATACTTCCTCCACCATAAGCCAGAAGAATTTTAGCATTTTCTGGAATAAGCGTTGGTAATTTTTCTATTTGTCCTTTTCCAAAAACAAGTTTGGTAGGATTGTATAATTCGAAGTTAAGCATTGTGTTTTTGTTTAAATAATTAGGAAGACAAAGTTACAAAATGCTTGAGTGAACAAGTGGTAAAGGAATGTTAAGTTTACTTCTTGTAAAAATTATTGTGGTCGAGATATTCCCAAACTTTTGAAGGTAAAAGCGGTTGAACATTTTTCTTGTTTTTGATGTTTTCACGAATAAATGTAGAGGATATTTCTACAATTGGAGCATCAATAAAATAAATTTTCGGATTGTTTTTGAATGCTGAATTTGGCGCTTCTTCGGCTAGTCCTTTTGCGTCAAGCCTTGGATAGACATAAATTTCATGATTTTGCATGATTACCTCGTAGTTTTTCCATTTGTGCAAGGACTTCAAATTGTCTTCGCCCATAATCAACGAAAAAGTATGTTGCGGAAATTTATCCTGTAAATGTGCTAATGTATTTACTGTATAATTGGGTTGCGAAAGCTTAAACTCAATATCCGAAGGTTTAATTTTTGGATAATCTTCGGTCGCCAAATGCACCAATTGCAAACGCTGATAATCATCTAGTAAAGTTTCCTTTTTTTTCAATGGATTATGAGGTGTCACCACCATCCAAATTTGGTCTAAACCAGTATATTCCGCCATATGATTGGCAATAATCAAGTGCCCAATATGAATAGGGTTGAAGGTTCCGAAATAAAGTCCGATTTTCATGGATTAAATTTAAAGATTTAAAAATTAAATAATTTAAAGATTATCATTAGCGAAAGAATCTTTCAATTCTTCAATCTTTCAATTTTTTAATCTTTCACAAATTCTTTCACCAATTGATACGCTTCTTCTAAAGCAATATTTAAATCGTAATTTTTGATGATAACATCAAATTGTGGCGCAGTCGCTAGTTCGACAGAAGCCTTTGCGATGCGCATATTAATTTTGTCTTCACTTTCGGTGGAACGTTCTTTAAGTCTTCTTTTTAGTTCATCTACACTTGGAGGTTTCACAAAAACAGCCAAAGTTTCCTCGGGAAATTTATGTTTAATTCGCAATCCTCCGGCAACGTCAATGTCAAAAATTACGTTTTTTCCTTTTTCCCAGATGCGTTCGACTTCGCTTTTTAGAGTGCCGTAAAAATTATCACGGTAAACTTCTTCCCACTCTACGAAATCTTCGTTTTTGATGTGCTTTTTGAACTCCTGTAACGACATGAAGTAGTAATCTTTTCCGTTCACTTCTTCACCACGAGCTTCACGCGTTGCTGCCGAAATTGAAAACTCTAAATTCAAGTCTTCTTTTCCTAATAAATGCCTAACTATGGTTGTTTTTCCTGAACCTGATGGTGCCGAAAACACTATTAATTTTCCTTTTTTCATTTTTATGAGGATGCTATTTCTTCAAATAAAGCAATTTTGTTTTATTTATATCTAATGTTTCATCAAATGGAATTTTTAAAAAATAATCCAGTTGCCATTTTTGTGTTTTTTTCGCTTGTTTACTTTCTGTCAAATCCCAAATAGGATAAACTCTAATGGCTCGTTTGCCTTCTTTTTTATTGGTAATAATTCCTTGTTCAACAAGAACTGATTTAGGGAAAATAAATTGTCCGAAATTTGTTTCAGTTTTAACATTTATTATGAATAAATCAATATTATCATTAATTTCAAAAGGTTCAATTATGTTTTTTCCAATGTTTCGTTTCCACAAAGTGACAAATTGACCCATTTTTGTTGGAGTAATTTTTGCGGAACGAAATAGAACTTTTAATTTGTTAATTTCAAATCGGCAAGCACAATATGCTGAACTTTCTTTTTCAATTTCAAAATTTGAAAATTCAAAACCGCATTTATCAAACAACAATTCTTTTGTTTCTAATAATTGGTCATTCATATATTAAATTTTAAAGAACATTCAGAACCTGTTCTTTAATTTTTTCCAATTCGTCTTTCATCATCACGACTAATTTTTGCATTTGGGCGTGATTCGATTTCGAACCCATGGTGTTGATTTCACGACCCATTTCTTGGGTAATAAAACCCAGTTTTCGACCATTGGCTTCAGTTCCGTTGATGGTTTCCAAGAAATAATCCAAGTGATTGGTCAAACGAACTTTCTCTTCGGTGATGTCTAATTTTTCAAGATAATAAATCAATTCTTGCTCGAAACGGTTTTCGTCAACATTTACTTTCAACTCCGAAATGGCAGTTTGTAAACGGTCTTTTATCGCCTGAACACGTTCTGGATCAAGTGCCAGCGCGTCATTCATATATTGACGAATATTGCCTATGCGTAACTGGAATTCTTTCTCTAACGAAGCGCCTTCATCTTTACGGAAATTCCCAATATAATCTAAAGCTTCAATTACAACTTTCTGAATTTCGGCCCAGTCATTTTCGTCAATTTCTTCCCTTTCGGTTTTCATTGTGTCTGGCATTCTGATGGCCATTTTCATTAATTCGGTTTCATCGGCATCAGCATAAACAGCTCTCAATTGGTCGATATACGCTTTCACGATGGGCACATTCACTTTCGTGGAAGTTTGTTCGGCTGTACTTTCGATGAAAATCGAAAAATCTACTTTTCCTCTTTCGAGTTTTAAGGCGATTTGGTTACGTAAACCCAATTCCATTTCGCGGTAAGACGATGGCATTCGAACGCTTAAATCTAAGCCTTTGCTGTTTAAAGATTTTACTTCTACCGTTATTTTTTTGGTTGACAATTGCAAGCTTGCTTTGCCAAATCCAGTCATTGATTGTATCATATTATTTTCTAAAAGAGTTCAAAGATAAGGAAAAAGTGAATAGCAGACAGTGAATAGTGAGTAGTCTTTTCTTTCTCATTCACTACTCACTACTCACTAATTTTTTCATTACCTGAAGCATATTTTGCTGGGTATTACCAATGTAAATTTTGCCGTCAATAATAAAAACAGGACGACTCAAGAAGGTATAATGTTCTAGAATGTATTTCTTGAAATCGGCTTCGGTTAAGGATTTATTCTTTAAATCCATCGATTTATAAAGTTGTGCTTTTTTGCTAAAAAGCGCTTCGAAACTTCCCGCAAGTTGGTACATTTCTTCTAATTCTTCCACCGTAATTGGATCTTGTTTAATATCGTGAAAAACCAAATTATGGTCTTTTGGCAACGATTTTATAATTTTTCGGCAAGTATCGCAGGAAGCGAGATAATATATTTTGTTCATATAAACTGCTATTTCTTTGTGCAAAGAAAATCCATTTGATACGGAAAATGATTATTTTTATCAAAAATTTCAAACTTTATACAATGAATTCAATTTTAGAAATTACAAGAACGAGTAGAAAAATGATTGCTCCATTTTTAGAAAAATACACTTTAGAACAACTTAATGCTGTTCCGACTGGTTTTAGCAACAATTTAATTTGGAATATTGCGCATATAGTTGTGACACAACAACTTTTAGTTTATAAATTATCAGGTTTACCCATGAATGTTTCGGACGAAATGGTCGAAAAATACAAGAAAGGAACCAAGCCAGAGCAGGCTGCCACGCAAGATGAAGTGGACGAAATTAAGTCTTTATTGTTTAAAACCATCGATGAAACTGCGGTAGATTTAGAAAATAAAATTTTCAATAATTTCACTGAATATCCAACATCAACTGGTTTTATCTTAAAAAATGCCGAAGATGCAATTGCTTTTAATAATTTTCATGAAGGACTTCATATCGGAATTTTAATGAGTA
Source organism: Flavobacteriaceae bacterium (assembly GCA_947373225.1). GTDB lineage: Bacteria > Bacteroidota > Bacteroidia > Flavobacteriales > Flavobacteriaceae > Flavobacterium. The sequence continues at coordinate 11,176 of CANBWX010000062.1, forward strand.
TTCGCAAGTTTATATAATTGTTATTAACAAGATTATAAAAGCAAAAGAGGCTGTTTGAAATTACTTTCGAACAGCCTCTTTTATACTTATAATTCTATTATTGTAAGTAGTAAATGTATCCAACATTAAACCAAACTAGCCAGTCATTTGCTTTATTTTCTTTGAAAAGGGCTTTGTTTTGGTTAATTCCGTCAACCCAGTCCGAGAAATAATATTGAAACCGCAGATCGACCATCAAATCAGATAAAGGAGCAAGTTTGTAGCGGGTTCCTACACTCGAAACTACGGACCAAACTGTGCCTCCTTCGCTGGAAAATCCATAAGGATGTCCATCTGATGGGACTAAATATTTCGGAAATGTTGTTAACGGCGTTCCTAAAGGTCCCATTGTTGAGGAGGCTTTTGCATTATAAAAGCTAAATTGTCCTCCAAGACTAATAAATGGTCCCCAACTTTCTATTGTTGATGTGAATTCGCGAATACTAAACGGAAAATATTCTAGTTGCATTCCTATATTGGTTACAGCTGTGCTTCCTCTCATGGCTCGTAATTGGTCTGCCCCAAGTCCAGTTCTATTGGGAGCAACCCATTCGCCAAAATTTTTAAGTTCTGTTTTATTATAAGACAATTCACTTCTTAATTTAAAGTGATCGTTAAAATAAGTGTCGGGAGTATAGCAATTACAATCTGCTTCGTAAGAGAAGTTTAAATAATGAATTATACCAATTCCGTAGCCAGTATTACCAGCATTTGTTGACAAATTGTGTCTTTCTCCATAATCGGATTGAAAGGCTACAGGACCTGCAATAGCGCCAATTTCATGGGAAAATCCAAATTGTGCATGTACCACATTAGAAATTCCAATAAGAAGGAAACAGAATAATATTGTAGATTTTAGGGTCATTAAAAAAAATTAGTTTTTTACAAATATATAAAAACATCAATCATTCTTGATGGTAATAAACAAATATATATAAACGTCAATTATTATTAATATTATATAAATAAAATATAAGGTTTTTTGTAATTCACTATTAATAACACTGATTTTAAATAGAATCGTTTCTGCATTTATAAAAAGAAGGTGTTTTGGTTAAGAAAATTAAAAAATGAGAATCAATATTCTTATAAAATGTATATTTGTATATGTTTACGAAATCGTTTTCTTAAAGTTAATTATGTCGTTTTCATTGGTTTTTTAGTATTAATCTTGTTTGAAAAATTTATCCCAAAAATGGAACATAAAATTAATCAATTTATGACTCAAGTAGAGTCAAAAAATCCGAATGAGCCTGAATTTATTCAAGCTGTTAGAGAATTTGCCGAAACAGTTATTCCTTTTATTGCCGAGCAAAAAAAATATGATGGTAAGAATTTGCTTCTTAGAATTGCAGAACCTGAACGATCTATAATATTTAGAGTTCCTTGGGTTGATGATAAAGGGGAAATAAAAGTTAACAGAGGATTTAGAATTCAGATGAATTCGGCGATAGGACCTTATAAAGGGGGAATTCGTTTTCATCATACAGTGAATTTATCAGTGCTTAAATTTCTTGCTTTCGAACAAGTTTTCAAAAATAGTTTAACAACGCTTCCAATGGGTGGTGGAAAAGGAGGTTCTGATTTTGATCCTCAAGGAAAATCGGATGGAGAAGTAATGCGTTTTTGCCAATCGTTTATGACGGAATTATGCAGACATATTGGACCTGATATTGATGTTCCGGCTGGTGATATTGGTGTTGGTGCCAGAGAAATTGGCTATCTTTTTGGTCAATACAAAAGGATTAGAAATGAATTTACAGGCGTTCTAACCGGAAAAGGTATTGCTTATGGAGGTTCATTAATACGACCAGAAGCTACAGGTTATGGGGTGGTTTATTTCACAGAGCAAATGCTTAGAACGATAGGTCATGAAATCAAAGGAAAAACAGTTGCTATTTCTGGATTTGGAAATGTAGCTTGGGGTGTAGCTTTAAAAATAAATGAATTAGGAGGAAAAGTGCTAACGCTTTCTGGACCTGATGGATATATTTATGATGCAGAAGGAATTTCTGGCGATAAAATTGAATTTATGCTCGAAATGAGAGCTAGAGGAGATAATAAGGCAGAAGCCTATTTAGAGAAATACCCTAATGCGGTTTTTCATAAAGGCAAAAGCGTTTGGGAAGTTAAGGTTGATATTGCAATTCCCTGTGCAACTCAAAACGAATTAAATGAAGACGATGCGAAAATGCTAATCGCAAATGGTGTAATTTGTGTTACAGAAGCAGCAAATATGCCATGTACGTTGGACGCTATTAAACAGTTTTTGAACGGAAAAGTTCTTTATGCACCAGGAAAAGCTGCTAATGCTGGAGGTGTTGCAGCATCTGGATTAGAAATGACACAAAATTCTATTCGTTTAAACTGGACTAGCGAAGAAGTGGATGAGCGATTGAAAGATATTATGGTTGGAATTCACAATCAATGCAAAAAATACGGTATTGAAGAAGGCGGTTATGTAAATTATGTAAAAGGCGCCAATATTGCAGGATTTGTAAAAGTAGCCGATGCCATGCTTGCCCAAGGAGTGGTTTAGTTTTTAATTACTTTTTAAATAAGTTGAAAATGTCTTTTTCCATTGTTTGGGAGAAAGACATTTTTTTATTTTAATAGAACAAAATTCAAAAACTTTCGTTTGTAGTATATTTGCGAATCAATATTTCTGATAAGAATGAAAAAAAAGCTTTTATATTTCCTGTTTCTGATTGTTGTGCAAATGGGTTTTGCTCAAAATAACTTGTTATGGAAAGGCTACTTTTCGTATAATGACATCAAGGATATATCAGAATCTCCCACCGCTGTTTTTGCAGCTTCAGAAAATGCTTTGTTTGCCAAAAATATAGCTTCAAGTGAGATTAAAACAATCAATACAGTTGATGGTCTTTCGGGGGAAACAATTTCGTCATTATATTATAGTAAAACATTTAACAAGACACTTGTTGGTTATGAAAATGGACTGTTAATTGTTATCAATGAGACAGATGGAAGTATGCTTAAAGTAGTTGATATTATTAATAAGCAACTTCCTGCAAGCATAAAAAAAATCAATCATTTTATGGAATATGATGGAATTGTTTATGTTTCATGTGATTTTGGAATAGTTCAATTTAATTTGACCACAATGCAGTTTGGCGATACTTATTTTATTGGTGATAATGGTGTAGAAACAATCGTTGCACAAACCACAATATATAATGGATCTATTTACGCGGCTACAAATAACGGAATTAAGAGAGCAGATATTACAAATAAAAATTTAGTAGATTTTAACCAATGGACAAAAATTGCTACAGGTAGTTGGTCAAGTATTGAGGCTTTCGGCATTGAACTTATTGCAATAAATACTTCAGGTTACATGTATCGTTACACAATTAATTCTGATTCTTTTGCAGGATATTTTCAACTTTCACAACCTTCTGTTGATATGAGGTCAACAATTAATTATTTAATAATATCCACTGCCAGCAGTGTCTATATTTACAATAATCAAATGGTATTGGTTCGTCAAATAAACAGTAACCAAATTTTAGGAATAAATCCTAATTTTACTTGCGCAACAATCATTGGAGATTCAGTTTATTTAGGAACAAAGGAAAACGGAATGATAACCGCTACCGTTTCCGTTTCTTCACTATTTGAAAACAGTACACCAAGTGGGCCTTCAAGGAATAATATATTTGCACTTCAAGCCACAACAACTTCTCTTTGGGCAGTTTATGGAAATTATACTGGAGATTATAATCCCTATCCATTAGATAGTTATGGCATAAGCAAATATAACACCTCAGGATGGTTGAATATTCCTTATGAAAAAGTATTGGGCGCAAAGTCAATGTGCAGGATAACCATAAATCCAAATAATGAGAATGAGGTTTATGCCAGTTCCTTTTTTTCGGGCTTACTGAAAATAAAAGATGATGTGCCAATTTTTTTGTATAATGAAAAGAATAGCGGATTAGAATCTCTAACATTTCTAGGACCAAGCTATATTGATGTTAGAATAAACGGAACTGCTTTTGATAAAGCAGGAAATCTTTGGGTTACCAATAGTTTAATAAAAAATGGATTAAAAGAATTAAAAGCAAACGGACAGTGGCAAAGTTTTTCAACAGACGCTATTCTAAACTCGAGTATGGCTACAGATTATGGGAAAATGACAATCGACAAAAACGGAACAAAATGGCTTACTACAAATAGAGATGGAATTGTAGGTTTCAATGAAAGCACTAATAAGTTCAAAAAAATAACGATAGGTGCCGATACTGGAAATTTGCCAGTTGTTGATGCCAGATCCGTTGCAGTAGACAATAATGACCAGCTTTGGATAGGAACTACAAAGGGATTACGAGTTTTACCTAATGTAAGTAGTTTTCTCACCGACGCCCAATTAAACACTAATTCCATAATTATTTTAGATAATAACCTTGCCCAAGAATTGATGTACGAACAATTTATCACCGATATTGTTGTTGATGGAGCCAATAACAAATGGATTGGAACACTTGATTCGGGATTGTTTTTAGTTTCACCAAATGGTCAGAAAACTATCTATCATTTTACATCATCGAATTCACCATTGCCGAGTAATGTTATAAATGATATAGGCATAAATAGTATTACAGGAGAAGTTTTCATTGCCACCGACAAAGGTTTGGTTTCTTTCAAAGGCACTGCAACTGCAGCCAATGACAACTTAAATAATGTCTATGTTTATCCAAATCCAGTTCGACCAGAATATACGGGAACCGTTAAAATTGCAGGTTTATTGGATAAAGCCAATATAAAAATCACCGATATCGAAGGTAATCTAGTATACGAAACCACTTCTGAAGGAGGAACAATAGAGTGGGACACAATGGCTTTCGGGAAATATAAAGTAGCTTCGGGCGTTTATATGATTTTCATTGCATCGCAAGACGGCACAGAAACCAAAGTCAAAAAAGTAATGATAATTAGATAGTATACAATTCCTGAAAATCTAATAATCCAAGAAATCTAATAATCCAATTTTGCAGATAAAAACCAAAGCTATCGTCATTTCTTCCCTCAAATACCAAGAGAAAAGCTTGATTGTAAAATGTTTTACGCAGTCTAATGGTTTAAAAACCTACTTTGTTCGCGATGCTTTTTCCTCCCGAAAATCGAACCAAAAAATCGCTTATTTCCAACCGTTGACTATTCTCGAAATCGAAGCTGTTCACAAAAACAAAGGGACATTGGAGAATTTCAAGGAAATTAAAATTGCTACACCCTTTCAAACCCTACATTCCGATATTTTCAAGAGCACAATTGTCCTATTTATTTCCGAAATTTTGCACCATTCCATTCACGAAGAAGAAAAAAACGAACACCTTTTTGCCTTCTTAGAAACCGCTTTACTTTGGCTCGATAATCATGATAAAATCGCCAATTTTCACCTGATTTTAATGCTCGAAATCACCAAATATCTAGGTTTTTACCCTGATATTTCCGAAATGGAATTCCCTTTTTTCGATGTAAACGAAGGCGTTTTCAATCCATTTCACGGCATCGGTTCGCTCACTGAACACGAAACCAATCTCTTCAAGAAACTCATTCCGCTAAAATTCGATAACGACCAGAAAACCTTTCACGTAATCGAAAGACAAATTGTCTTGAAAATTCTAATCGATTATTTCAGTTTTCATCTCGACGGTTTCCGAAAACCAAAATCTTTGGAGGTTTTAGCAGCCGTTTTTTCTTGAAAATTT
>CANBWX010000063.1 GCA_947373225.1 Flavobacteriaceae bacterium
TTTTCATTTTCTACCCAGATATTAGTATATGGTATTATTTTTTTTGAATCATTGTCTTTAACAAAACCCTCTGTTTGTGAAAACAGACTACTTGAAAACATAAAAACAACAATTATTGCTAATATTTTTTTCATTTTAAGTGTTTTTAAACCCCGATCGCGCGGATTTGCAACTACTTCTCGCTACCGATAGCGCAGAATTGCATTCTGTGCCCATCAACGAGAGCTAGAAATTTATTCTACTTCTCCCCCAAAACTTCTTCCAAAACATTGGCTTCTGATCCGTTTGGAAACTCAACCTTAATTTTTTGGGCGATCGTTGGTGCAATTTGGGTTATCGCTTTTTTGTTAAACGATTCACCATGTTTTATGTGCCATCCGTAAAAAATTAAGGGAACGTGGGTATCATAATCATAAGCCGTTCCGTGCGAAGTTCCTGTTGGCCCATATTCAATAAAACCAGGTTTATTTATAACAACTAAATCACCATCTTGCGTAGGATCGTAGCCTTTTGCAATAAAATTTAAGTAATAATCATTTCCTGTTGAACCTAGAATTTCTTCCTCTGAATAGACTCTTTTTACCTGTTCTTGGGTCATCAAAAAGTCCTTGAAAGATTGTTTTACTTTCGCTAATTCTAAGCCTTTGTTTTTAAGGATTTCCTTGTTGAAGAAAACATTCGAATTCGAATAATTCAAAACCAAATCCTCTCCAAAAGTATCGGTTGAATATTTCTTTAACGCTTTTTTAATTTCCTTAGGTTCAATATTTTTTACGGCGTATTTATTGTCTTTTAGAAAATTAGCGTTTTCGGCACCAGCATGATCTGCCGTCAAGAAAAGCAAATAATTATCTTTACCAACGGTTTTGTCCAAATACGTAAGAAAGTCAGCAATGGTTTGGTCTAAACGCAAATACGTATCTTGTAATTCCATGGAACGTGGTCCAAGAATATGTCCAACATAATCTGTTGACGAGAAACTTACGGTCAAGAAATCCATGTTATCATATTTACCTAGTTCTTCTTTTTCGATCGCTTTTTTGGCAAATTCCGCCAATAAATCATTTCCAAAAGGCGTTGCACGTATAATACTTGCATCGTTTTTATCATACATTGCCTTTAGATTATAAGGAAAAACAGGAGCGGCACTATCGTATAATTTCCCTTCATAAGGATTATCGTCTGGCAGACTTTCGTTATAAGTTGACGCTGGCTTCAATAAATCCCAACCTTTTATGATGTATGGCATATATCTTTTTTCCTGATTGAATTGGGTAACCCAATCTGGTAGTGTTGAACCATAAAAAGTACTCGAAATAAAAGCACCTGAATTACTAAACCAAAAAGCCCAATTAGCAAAATGTCCGCCTGGCAAAATAGCGCCTCGATCTTTAAGACTCATCGCAATTACTTTTCCTTTGAAGTTGGTCGCCAAACGCAATTCGTCAGTAATGGTAGTGCTTTGAAGGTTTTTTGGAGACATTTCTCCTTCTTTTACTGTACCATCACCCACCGTTTTTACCGAAGCATCATCGGTGCAATACATTTCTTTACCTGATTTTCGGCTAAACCATTCATTTCCCACAATTCCGTGAGTTGAAGGCGTTGTTCCCGTATATATTGAGGCATGCCCGGGACCGGTATAAGTTGGCGTATAATTATAATGCATATTCTGAAAAGTATATCCATTATTCATTAATCTTTTGAAACCATTTGGAGAAAAATCATCCGAAAAACGGTATAAATACTCCATTTTCATTTGGTCAACAACTATACCAACTACTAGTTTAGGACGTTGTTGCGCTTGAATATTAAGAATAAAGGCAAAGGCCAAAAACAAAAATAACTTTTTCATACTATACTTTTTACTGAAAACAAAAATACAAATTTGATTTTTAAATTAATTAGGAAGAAAGACTTTGTAGGAAAATTTAATAGTATCTTAACTATAAACTTCCTTTGGTTAAAAATTATCCAAAAGTCATGAAACTTTTAAGGCTTATAACTGAAAATATTATAGAGAATAATTCGATCACCATAATTGATGTAAAGTTGTTTCCGATTGTCTTGCAATTTTCGCTTAATAATCGAAAGCGTGCAATCTTCACCATTATTATCTTTACAGGTAAAAGTATAAACGAGATCCGTATCATTTTCTTCAACTGGCTGATAATCTATAATTTCGAATACTTGAATAGCTTGAGAATAAACTACGATTCTATTTTTATCCGTGTCTAATGTCACCATCATATTGACCAAAGTCAAATCAGACCATTTGCCCCATTTTCCGTTTTGACCTTTTTCTAAGACACTAAAACCGGAAGTGCTGAATTTGTATGACTGACTATACGATTGATTCAAGCCCAAGCCAAGAAATAGTAGAAGAATTATTGTTTTTATTTTCACCATTATTTAAAAAAAATTAAAAGAATCCAAAAGTAATGAAATTAGGTGCTAGAAATCAAATTTCTGCACTTCTTTTCTAGCTTGCTCAAAGTCATAAATCAATTCCGATACAATTTCGTTAACTGGTTTTATAGCATGAATTAATCCCGCTATTTGTCCAATTTCTAATTCGCCTTCAATCATATCTCCTTCAAACATTCCGTGTTTTGCTCTGGCTCTGCCTAATAATGCTGACAAATCCTCTTTCGTTGGACATTTAGCGTATAAATCCTGAACATCTTGGTAAAATTTATTTTTGATTAATCGAACAGGCGCCAATTCTTTCAAAGTTACTTGCGTCTCACCCTCTTTAGTTTCGACAATTCTATTTTTGAAATTTTCATGTGCCGATGATTCCACCGAAGCAGCAAATCGGCTTCCTATTTGAACTCCGTCTGCTCCAAGAACCATTGCAGCAAGTATCCCGCGTCCGCTAGCAATTCCTCCTGCAGCAATTAATGGAATTTTAATTTTTTCTTTCACCATCGGAATCAAGGTAAAAGTAGTCGTTTCTTCCCTTCCATTATGACCACCAGCTTCAAAACCTTCAGCAACAACAGCATCAACTCCTGCATCTTGTGCTTTCAATGCAAATACAGAACTACTCACCACATGAACTACAGTTATTCCTTTTTCCTTCAAAAAAGAAGTCCAAGTTTTAGGGTTTCCTGCCGATGTAAAAACGATTTTCACGCCTTCTTCGACAATAATATTCATTAATTCTTCAATGTTTGGATACAACATTGGAATATTTACACCAAAAGGTTTATCGGTTGCTTTTTTACATTTTTGAATGTGTTCCCGTAAAACGTCGGGATACATAGAACCCGCTCCTATCAAACCTAAACCTCCGGCATTGCTCACCGCGCTAGCTAATTTATAACCCGAATTCCAAATCATTCCACCTTGAATAATTGGATATTTAATCTTGAAAAGCTGCGTGATTTTATTCATTAAGATTTTATTTTTTATTGTTTTATAATTTTCCCACTTTTAGAAAAACCGTTTGATTGTATTTGGTATAAATAAGTTCCGGGATTTAATGCTTTCATCGAAATTATTGGAGATTGTTTTACAATATTTTCCTCAACAACTTTTTGTCCCAAAATCGAATAAATGATTAGCGTTCCAGAATCGAAACCACCCGGTAAAGCAATTAAAACAGAATCATTCGTTGGATTTGGATAAACAATAAAATCACTTTTCGAAAATGTATTTACCGATAATCCATTGGCTAAAGCCAAACCAAAATCAGGAATTCCATAACCATATTGAATTGTTGGCGCAGAATATCGATCTGCCGATTGTGTGATTAATTGTTTCATTTCTTTAGCTGTTTTTGTTGGCAAAGCTTGCCATAAACAAGCAATCATTCCCGCTAATATTGGGCATGAATAAGAAGTTCCACTTCCTATATTATTAATAGTACCATTATAATAAACATAAGGTTTTTGTCCCTGAGCCATCACATCTGGTTTTACACGACCGTCAAAACTTGGTCCAATAGAACTAAATAAAGCATAATTTTTAACCGAATCTACAGCGCCAACTGCCAAAACATTTAATGCTTCGGCGGGAACTCCAACATGTGGTTCAGAAGTTGCTCCCTCATTTCCAGCACTTGCAACGACAATTATTCCTTTAGAAAATGCAATATTTGCTCCTTGAGAAGCAAAAGCAGAATTCCCTGTCATATCAGCATAAGTATGACCATAAGCGGTATTATCAAAAGCAAAATAACCCAACGAAGTGGTGATAATATCTACTCCCACTCTATCGGCTTCTTCGGCGGCTTCAACCCAATTTGATTCTTCAACAGGATTTTCGGAAGTGTCATCTTCAGTAATGTATAAATAATATTGAGCATCGGGAGCTGTTCCTACAAGTTGCCCATCAGTAAATCCTCCCATTAATGAAAGTACAGAAGCGCCATGTTGAACTCCAGAATAAAAATTACTGCTCTTGGTTACATAATTATATCCACCAAGAATTTGACCATTTGTTTGCAACCTTTGAAAAGGCTGTGCGGTGTCAACTCCTGGAAAACCAGCATCTAAAACGGCGATTATTTTTCCTGAACCAGTATAATTTTGTTGATGCAAAGAAACTCCGTTCAACATCCCAATTTGATTATTTGATGTACCGTAATTATAATTAATTTGGGATGACAAAACCTTGTTAACAGCCACATTCTTTGTTAACTGTGCTCTTTTTCCAACAGTATTAAAGGAATTATCAGCATAATAAATATGATCTACAACGGAAGTCAATAATTTTAGCGCATCAATATCAGTTTGCGAACCGCGAACATGAACACAATTCAACCATTTTGATTTTGCCTTCACAGTTATTCCTGTAGCGGATGTAATTTGGTCTATATAAGCTTGATGAATTGGAACATCTTTTATGTCCAAAGAAATGTTTTGAGCCGTTCTCCGATCCAAAGCTCTTTGGGAAAGTTCAGAAAGTGGATTACTAAAAAAAGTAGCCGAATCTGGCTTATCTTTAAAAAACACCCAAGCATCTTGTTGCGAAAAGACCACAAAATTGGAAACTAAAAATAAAAAAAGGAATATTCTCTTCATACTTTTGGGATTTAAAGCATCTAAATTAAGAAATAACTCCCGAACCAACTAATTCGTCTCCAATATACCAAGCCACAAATTGACCTTCAGTTATGGCTGATTGTGGTTCTTCAAAAGCAACATACATTCCGCTTTCAAATTGAAATAAAGTTGCTTTACTTAAAGGTTGTCGGTATCGAATTCGAGCCATAACTTCCATAGTTTCGCCGTTGGCTATAGCCAAATCAGTACGAATCCAATGCACTTCAGATTTTTCGATTCGTAAAGCATTTTTGAATAATCCAGGATGTTGATTGCCTAATCCGGTATAAATCGTGTTAGTTTCTACATTTGTGGCTATGATAAATAACGGATCGGTTGTTCCGCCTACGTTAAGTCCTTTTCGTTGTCCGATGGTAAAATAATGAGCGCCTTGATGTTTTCCCACAATTTTTCCCATTTTTGGAGTATAAGCCAATTTTTTCGCGTCGAATTCCAATGCCGCTTCAATAGAAATACCTTCTATTTTTTCGGAATTATAAATAGAATCTGCTTTGTCAATTTGGATGATTTGACCTTCTTTAGCTTGTAATTTTTGTTGTAAAAATTCGGGCAATCTCACTTTCCCGATGAAACATAATCCTTGTGAATCTCTTTTTTCGGCTGTAACCAAGTCCAATTGAGTCGCAATTTCACGCACTTCGGGTTTTGTTAATTCGCCAATTGGAAACAAAGATTTCGCCAATTGTTCTTGCGATAACTGACAAAGAAAATAAGATTGATCTTTATTGTTATCGGCTCCAGCCAAAAGTTGATATACTTTTTCTCCATTGACTTCGATTTCGCCTTTTCGACAATAATGACCTGTTGCCACATAATCAGCACCAAGACTTAAAGCGATTTTCATAAAAACATCGAATTTTATTTCACGGTTACAAAGTACGTCTGGGTTTGGAGTTCGCCCTTTTTCATATTCGTTGAACATATAATCAACGATTTTTTCTTTGTATTCTTCACTTAAATCTACAGTTTGAAAAGGAATACCTAATTTTTCAGCAACTAATAATGCGTCATTGCTATCTTCTAACCACGGACATTCATTAGAAATGGTAACCGAATCATCGTGCCAATTTTTCATAAAAAGCCCTATGACTTCATAGCCTTGTTGTTGCAATAAATAAGCAGCAACACTCGAATCTACACCTCCCGAAAGTCCTACAACTACACGTTTCATCTTAAAATAATTTCAATTTTACAAGGCGCAAAGTTACAAAGTTTTACGACAGAATTTAAGCAAGAGTAAACTTAATTCTATTTCGTTTTAGATGCGTTTTTTAGATCACTCATATTTATTTCTTTGGCTAATTTTCCTTTATTGAAAAACTGCCAAATACCTGCTTTTTTTCCGTTAAGAAACTTCCCTGTTGACACAAGACTTCCATCATCTGGATCTTTAAAAGTTGCCAATCCATCGAATTCGTTGTTCTTGAAATTTGATTCTTCGATTATGATTCCGGCTTCTGTATATCGTTTATAAAGACCGTTTTTTAAGTTGTTTTTATAAACCATTTCTTCGGCAATTTTACCACTTGGGTAAAAAACGGAACGCAAGCCTTCTAATTTTCCGTTGCTGTAATTTTCGATTGTCATCACTACTTTCGACGCTTTATGGTAATATTTCCATTGCCCTTCAAACAATTTATTGACAACTTTTCCTTCGCTAACTTTGTTCTTTTTTTGGTCGTAAAAAATCGTGTATGCCGAATTATCTTTTGCATTAAATTCTCTGGTGGCAATAACTATTTTTGTCTTGGTATTATCGAAGAAAGTAAAAGTTCCCACTTCTTTCCCATGCTCGAAAGTTCCTTCGTATTTTGGATTTTTAGTATCTTCATAATTCCCTTTCCAAAGTCCGTTTTTGTTGCCTTTAGCATCCAATTTATTGAAATCATTTTGCGCCTGAACACCCAATACATTCACAAATAGCAAAACAAATAATGCTCTTTTAAATATGCTTCTCATAATTATTTTTTTAGTCTAAACGAAAATTAATTCTGTAAATTATTCTTGTAAAAAAAATCCCGAAATAATCGGGATTTTAATAAAACTATTTCTTTTTATCTTTGCCTTTCTCAGCTTCAGCTTTTTGAGCTTCGGCTTGCTCCATAACTTGTTGCAATTTCTGTTGAAATTTGCCTTGCTTTTTCGGCTCTTTTAATTTGTTCTCTTGAATCTGAGCATGAATTTTGTCGCTATCAATAAAATAATTTTTGATTACTAACATAATTCCAATGGTAATTAAATTTGAAATAAAGTTATACAAACTCAATCCTGAACCATAGTTATTGAAGAAAATTAACATCATCAATGGCGAAAGATAAATCATATATTTCATCATTTTTGCCATATCAGGCATTCCTTCTTGTTGCGGAGCGGCCATTTGTTGGTCACCTGAAGTCATTTTCATATAGAAGAAAATTGCGATCGATGCTAATATTGGAAACAAACTAATGTGATCACCATACATAGGAATAGTGAAAGGCAATTTCACAATTTGGTCAAAAGAAGACAAATCATCTGCCCAAAGGAAACTTTTTTGTCTCAGTTCGAAAGCGGATGGAAAAAATCGAAACGAAGCCATCATAAAAGGCATTTGAATCAAGGCTGGAATACAACCCGCCATAGGATTTACTCCCGCTTTGTTGTATAATTTCATTGTTTCTTGTTGTTTTTTCATTGGGTCTTTACCAAACTTTTCACCCAATTCTGCAATTTCTGGTTTCAAAACTTTCATCTTGGCTTGAGACAAAAATGATTTGAAAGTTATTGGAGACATCGCTAATTTTATCAAAATTGTAAATACAATAATAGCAATTCCGTAAGACATATAACCACCTAAAAACCCGAATAAAGGAACGAAAAACAAACGGTTCACCCATCCAAAAATCCCCCAACCTAATGGAATGATTTTATCTAAATTCTTATCTGTGTAGCTTTTCAAAAGCTTATAATCTGTTGGTCCGTAAAACCAATTCATTTTATAATCTAATTCTCCGTTTTTAAACGCTAACGGCAAAGTTGATTTGAATTGTTTGATAAAAACAGTATCAATTTTCGCATCATTTACTAAAGTTGATGATTGAATTTTAGATTTTTCAAAAGGTGTACTCGTTAATAAAATCGAGGAGAAAAAATGCTGTTTATAAGCAACATAACTTACTTTTAATGGAGTTTCTTCTTTGTCTTTTCCTTGATTTACATAACTCACTTTTCCATCTTCATACTCATAATATATTTCAGCATTTTGATTTTCATAAGTTACACTTTTTTCATTTCGATACGTTTTTAAATCCCATTCTAAATCCAATGGTTTAGACGTATTCAATACTTTATTCAAACCTTGTGAACGAAGATCAAAACCAATCATATAATCGTTTGGTTTCAAAATATATTTGTATTCTAAATATTCGTTGGCACCCGATTTCAATTTCATAGAAAGCACTTGATCTGCTCCTACTTTTGTCAAAGTCGGCTCAAAAAACAAATCTTTTGTGTTTAAAGTTCTATTGTCATTCGTTTGCAATTGAATATTCAAATTGGCATTATTGTCTTTTATCAATTCTACCAATTGACCAGAACCTTTTTTAAATTTTTCATAGTTTTTCAAAGTAGCTTCAACAATATAGCCTCCTTTATTGGCGATTTTAAGTTTAACCAAATTGTTTTCTAAAGTCGTAAAATCATTTTTTGCAGAAGGAAGTGTTGCAGAATAAGCAAAACTACCAAGTGTTTTTTGAGCTTTAGCTAATTGCAAAGTATCTCCAGCAGCTATCATTGTTGGTGCAGCAGCAGCTTGATTTGTAACTAGTTTATTTGCTTTATCTTCTTTGGCAACTTGTTCTTTCTTTGCTTTGTCTGCTGCAATAGTCGCATCAGAAGGTTGATTTTTGTACATAATCCAGATCAGGATCGCGAAAATTAATACGAAACCAATAATCGAATTAATGTCTATTTTTTTTTCTTCCATTATAATATAAAGTTATTTAAATCCTTTAAAAGGGTACTATTTTTTCTTTGTTTTCACAGTGGCAGCCACAAAATTCACAAAAAGAGGATGTGGATTTTCTACCGTACTTTTGTATTCCGGATGGTATTGTACTCCTATGAAAAACGGATGATCTTCTAATTCTACAATTTCGACTAAACCTGTTTCTGGATTTACTCCTGAAGCTTTCAATCCAGCTTTTTCTAAAATAGAAACATAGCTGCTATTGTATTCATAACGATGACGATGACGCTCTGAAATAGTGGTTTTTCCGTAAATTTTATACGCTAAAGTATCTGGTTTTATTTCACATTTCCAAGCTCCAAGACGCATTGTTCCTCCTTTATCGGTAATGGTTTTTTGTTCTTCCATTAAATTAACAACAGGATGCGATGTTTTTGGATTCATTTCGGTCGAATTTGCATCGGCATAACCAAGTACATTTCTAGAATATTCGATAATTGCCATTTGCATTCCCAAACAAATTCCGAAAAATGGAATTTTATTTTCACGGGCATAACGCACCGCTTCAATTTTTCCTTCTATTCCTCGTTCTCCAAAACCTGGAGCAACAAGAATTCCGTCTAATCCAGCAAATTTCTCGGCTACATCCGAAGCATCAAGAAATTCAGAATGAATAGAAACTACATTTACTTTAGTCTCATTGGCAGCGCCAGCGTGAATAAATGCTTCTAAAATCGATTTATAAGAATCTTGCAATTCTACATATTTACCAATCAAACCAATATTGACGGTATGTTTTGGATTTTTCAATCTACGCAAAAAAGTATTCCAGTGTTTTAAATCTGGAGCTGCTTTTTTAGGTAAATCTAATTTTTTCAAGGCTACAACATCCAATCCTTCTTCAAGCATCAAATTAGGCACTTCATAAATCGTTGAAGCATCGATAGATTGTATTACTGCTTCTCTTTTTACATTGCAAAACAAAGCCAATTTATTACGTA
This sequence comes from Flavobacteriaceae bacterium, assembly GCA_947373225.1. Taxonomy (GTDB): domain Bacteria; phylum Bacteroidota; class Bacteroidia; order Flavobacteriales; family Flavobacteriaceae; genus Flavobacterium. The sequence goes on from CANBWX010000063.1 coordinate 10,020, forward strand.
ATTCCTCAGAAATTTCGTGTTCCGTTCTACAAACTAATATATCCGCTTTGATACCGCTTTCCATCAATGTTTTAACGGAATGTTGCGTTGGTTTTGTTTTTAATTCTCCAGCTGCCGCCAAATAAGGAACTAAAGTCAGGTGAATTACTAAACCATTATGTTCTCCTAATTCCCAAACTAATTGACGAACTGATTCTATATAAGGCAAAGATTCAATATCACCAACAGTTCCACCAATTTCGGTAATCACAATGTCAAAATCGCCCGTTTTACCTAGCAATTGCATTCTGTCCTTGATTTCGTTGGTAATATGAGGAACAACTTGAACCGTTTTTCCTAGGAATTCGCCTCTTCGTTCTTTTTCAATAACCGAAAGATAAATTCGACCTGTAGTAACATTATTGGCTTGAGAAGTGGGAACATTCAAGAAACGTTCGTAATGTCCTAAATCCAAATCGGTTTCGGCACCATCATCGGTAACGTAACATTCTCCGTGTTCGTAAGGGTTTAAAGTTCCTGGATCGACATTGATATACGGATCAAATTTCTGAATTGTTGTTCTATATCCTCTTCCTTGTAATAATTTTGCCAATGAAGCTGCAATAATCCCTTTCCCTAAAGAAGAAGTTACACCGCCTGTGACAAAAATATATTTCGTTTGACTCATTCTATTGATGTTGTTTGATAAGTATTTATGCAAATTGGTTTGCAAAAACGATGCAAAAATACAATTATAAATTGAGAAAAAACTAATTTGGAATTGAGATAATTTGCATTTTATTGGTAAGAATAACAAGATATATCATTTTCATTACAATTTGAAAACAAAAAAAACCTACCCAAGATTTACATCCCGAGTAGATTTTTCCATTTACAAATTCACCTTTACTTTACTGCGTTTTTGAAATGAATAGAACTAGCTACAAATCTCTAAACAATTCTAATCTTTCCCATTTAGAATGCACTTCGTCTTGGGCTTGAGTAAGCAATTCAGCTCCAAATTCAGGATTTTCTTTAACAACTCTAGTAAAACGAGCTTCGTTGTACATAAAGTCACTCAAAGGAATACTTGGTTCTTTCGAATCTAATCTGAATTTTTTACCTTTTGGTTGTGAAGGATCAAATCTAAAGAGTGGCCAATAACCTGAATCGATGGCTTTTTCTTGTTGTGAAATGGCATTTTTCAATTCGTAACCGTGTTCACCACAATGAGAATAAGCAATAATCAAGGATGGTCCAGGGTAAGCGGCAGCTTCTTGAATGGCTTTCAAAGACTGTAAATCTTTGGCTCCCATTGCAATTTGAGCAACATAAACATTACCATAAGAAATCGCTTGCAATGCCATACTTTTTTTGCTGGTTTTTTTACCACCAATAGTAAACTTAGCACTTGCTCCCAGAGGAGTAGATTTCGATGCTTGTCCACCAGTGTTGGAATAAACCTCGGTGTCCATTACTAAAATATTAATATCTTCTCCTGTAGATAAAACGTGATCTACTCCACCATAACCAATATCATAAGCCCAACCGTCTCCACCAAATATCCAAACTGCTTTTTTACGTAAATATTCGGTTAATTGGCTTAGTTTTTTAGCATCTTCATTGTCTCCAAGTCCATCTAATATTTTCTGAAGGGCATCAATTTGAGCAAATTTCTCTTTTTTAAGAATTTCTGTATCTTCAGCGTTATTGATAATCGCTGCTACAATTTCACTTCCAATTATTGGTTCTAATGATTTTAAAAGGTCAACCGCAATTTCTTGTTTTTTGGTTAAACCTAATTTCATTCCCAAACCAAACTCGGCATTATCTTCAAAAAGTGAGTTAGCCCAAGCTGGACCTCTACCAAATTCGTTTTTTCTATAAGGAGTTGTTGGTAAGTTTCCACCATAAATGGATGAACATCCTGTTGCATTGGCAATCATAATACTATCGCCATACAATTGTGTAATCATCTTAATATAAGGAGTTTCTCCACAACCCGAACAAGCTCCAGAAAACTCGAATAATGGTTGCAAGAATTGAGAGCCTTTGATATTCGTTGTTTGCAAAGCGGTTCTGTCATAATAAGGCAATTGAACAAAATGATCCCAGTTTACATTTTCTTCTACATCCACTTCAATTTTCTTGTGCATGTTGATGGCTTTAAAGTTTTCTTTTTCTTTACTTACAGCCGGACAAACTACCACACAAAGATCACAACCAGTACAATCTTCTGGCGAAACTTGCAAAATATAAGATTCATTTTCTTTAGAAAACGGTCTTCCTATTGCTGGCACGCTTTTTAGAGAACCTGGAAAATCTGCTAATTTATCGTTAGTAACGACTTTAGATCGAATGGCAGCGTGAGGACAAATGGCGATACATTTATTACATTGTGTACATAAATTTTCGTCGTCCCAAACCGGAATAAAATCGGCTATTCCACTTTTTTCGTATTGAGAAGTTCCTGTAGGGAAAGTTCCGTCAACGGTGAAAGCACTTACTGGAAGTTCGTCGCCAAAACCAGCTAATATTTTTTCTAAAACCTCAGTAACAAAACCATCTGGCGCATTTCGCATTGCAGATGCTAATTGTTTTTCGCTTGATGCCACTTTTGGATAATCTACTTGGAATAAATTTTCCAATGCTTTATCCACCGCGTTAAAATTCATTTTTACCACCTTGTCTCCTTTATGAGAATAGGATTTAACAATGGCATTTTTAATTTTTTCGATAGCCTCTTCTTTCGGTAAAATCCCAGAAATAGCAAAGAAACAAGTTTGTAAAATGGTATTGGCTCTTTTTCCAAGACTCGCTTCTTGAGCAACTCTGGTAGCATCAATTACATAAAACTTAACTTCTTTTTCGATGATTCCTTGTTGAATTTGAATTGGTAATCTTTCCCAAATCTCATCTTTAGAATAAGGCGAATTCAGCAAGAAAGTTCCGCCTTGTTTCAAGTCGGCAATCATATTGAATTTTTCAATAAAATTGAATTTATGACTGGCGATAAAATCGGCTTTCTCAATTAAATAGTTAGAATTGATTGGGTCTGGGCCAAAACGCAAATGCGAAATTGTCTGTGCTCCCGCTTTTTTAGAATCATAAACAAAATAGCCTTGAACATAATTATCGGTAGTTTCACCAATGATTTTGATCGAGTTTTTATTGGCTCCAACGGTTCCATCCGATCCTAAACCGTAGAACATACAGTTAATAGTTGTTGCTTTGGTATCGAAAGTGTTGTCATAATACAAACTTCTGAAAGTCACATCATCATTGATACCAATAGTAAAGTGATTTTTAGGTTTTTTATTCAACAATTCGTCGTAAATTCCTTTTACCATTGCTGGAGTAAACTCTTTGGATGACAATCCGTAACGACCAGCAACAATAACTGGCAATTCGATTCCACTTTCTACCAACGCAGCTACAATTTCTAAATATAGTGGATCACCAACGCTTCCTGGCTCTTTGGTTCTATCTAAAACAGCTATTTTTTGAACCGTTTTAGGCAATTTATCTACAAAGGCTGCTATTGAAAACGGATTAAATAAACGTACCAATATAACCCCAACTTTTTCGCCTTCGGCAAGCATCACATCAAGAGCTTCTTTCACTGGGCCTTCGGCAGATCCCATGACAATAATAATCCTTTCGGCTTCTGGATGACCTATATAATCGAACAAATTGTATCTACGTCCTGTATGTTCATAGAATTCGTCCATTGTTTGCTGAACAACTCCAGGCACTTTATCATAAAATAAATTGGCTGCTTCTCTAGCTTGGAAGAACACATCAGGATTTTGAGTTGAACCTCTTAATACAGGATTATCAGGATCTAAGGATCTTTTTCTGTGTTCCATAACTTTATCCTCTGGCATCATTGCTTTGATGATTTCGTCTGGAATACCGTCTATTTTCGAAATTTCGTGTGAAGTTCTAAAACCGTCGAAAATATTCAAAAATGGAACTCTAGTTTTTAATGTAGCAACTTGAGAAATTAAGGCAAAATCATGTGCTTCTTGAACAGAACCGCCAAACAACATCGAAAATCCTGTTTGTCTACATGCCATTACATCCGAGTGGTCCCCAAAAATAGACAATGCATGAGTAGCAATTGTTCTGGCTGCAACATGGATAACGCAAGGCAATAATTCACCCGCAATTTTATACATATTAGGAATCATCAACAACAAACCTTGTGAAGCTGTAAATGTTGATGTTAATGCGCCTGCTTGCAAAGATCCGTGTACAGTTCCTGCTGCCCCACCTTCACTTTGTAACTCCACAATTCTTGGAATGTTATTCCAAATATTTTTTCGACCCTTAGAACTATAAAGCTCTGCATGTTCACCCATTGGCGAAGATGGTGTAATAGGATAAATAGCACAGACTTCATTCGTTTTGTGGGCAATGATAGCTACTGCTTCATTACCATCGCAAATTAATTTTTTAAATTTTTTTGTATTCATTTTATTAAGTTGTTATCACTATCATGAATCTGCTACTATTTATTCCATGCGCAAATTACCGATAGTATTATTTTTAAATTAAAAAAAAGCTAAAAATCATATCTTGATTGATATTGATAATTAGCTTTTTATTAATCGTTTACTCATTATGTAACCAGGCTTTTTTCTGTAATAATTGTTCTTCTGTTTCTACATGATTGGTATCGGAAATACAACAATCTACAGGACAAACAGAGGCACATTGTGGTTTTTCATGAAAACCTTTACACTCTGTGCATTTATCGGATACAATATAGAAAAACTCATCAGAAATGGGATCATGTTCTTCATTTGCATCAACTTCGACACCTTTTGGAGTTTTCACCATTCCTTTTAAGGATGATCCATCAGCATAAGACCATTTGTCATCTGGTTCATAAATTGCGTTGTTTGGGCATTCTGCAATACAGGCATCGCAGTTAATACACTCGTCTGTTATAATAATAGCCATATCGTATGTGATTTATATAATTGATAATAATGAGTAAATTTAAATGGATTTTTAATACTTTTATATGATAAAAATCATATTTTCTTTTGTGAAGTGAAATTATATTTGACAGACCTATTTTGCTATTAACCAATTTTTTAAATTTAAAAAATATATAATTATGATTGCAAATAAAATGAAACTCCAGCCCGAAATTCTTGAAGCCGTGGTGATTCGGTTTGTGGGTGATTCTGGTGATGGAATGCAGCTTACAGGAACTCAGTTTTCTGACACCTCGGCAATGTTTGGCAACGACATTGCAACATTTCCTAATTATCCTTCAGAAATTAGAGCTCCCCAAGGAAGTTTATATGGAGTTTCAGGATTTCAAGTTCATATAGGTAGCGTCGAAGTAAGTACTCCCGGTGATAGTGTCGATTTATTGGTTGCCATGAATCCTGCAGCTTTAAAAACCAATTTATATGCTTTAAAACCAGGTCATACCTTAATAGTTGATACGGATTCCTTTAACAAAAAGAATTTAGACAAAGCAGAATATACCACAAATCCATTAGAAGATGGAAGTCTTGAAAACTACCGAGTTATCGAAGTGGATATGACTTCATTGACCAAAGAAGCGTTGAAAAACGTGGAAGGATTGGATAATAAAACCATTTCTCGAAGTAAAAATATGTTTGCATTAGGCATCGTTTATTGGATGTATGATCGCTCAATAGATCACACAATCGATTTCTTCAATAAAAAATTCAAAGCCAAACCAAATCTTGTTGAAGCCAATACCAAAGTACTAAATGCAGGTTATTATTATGCCGAAACTTTAGAACTTATTCCCAATTCATATAGCATTTCTCCAGCAAAAATGCCTGCGGGAACCTATAGAATTATCATGGGAAACACAGCAACTGCTTGGGGTTTTTTGGCCGCAGCCGAAAAATCTGGACTAGAATTATTCTTGGGGTCGTATCCTATAACTCCAGCCACAGATATTTTGCATGAATTGGTAAAACACAAACATTTTGGAGTAAAAGCTTTCCAAGCAGAAGACGAAATTGCTGGTGTAACTTCGGCAATTGGTGCTGCTTTTGCAGGCGATTTAGCTATTACAACCACATCAGGACCTGGATTAGCCTTAAAAGGCGAAGCTATTGGTTTAGCCATAATGACCGAATTACCATTGGTAGTTGTAAATGTACAACGTGGCGGACCGTCAACAGGTTTGCCAACAAAAACGGAACAATCCGATTTATTGCAAGCTATGTATGGTCGTAACGGTGAAAGCCCCGTGAT
>CANBWX010000064.1 GCA_947373225.1 Flavobacteriaceae bacterium
ACTCTAATTTTTTGCTTATTTCCCATAATTCTTCATCATTAAGCTTAATGAAATCAGCCTTTGACATCAATTCGACAAGAACTTCCGTTGTATAATAGGGTGCTCTTAGATTAGCATCAAGCACTTTATATTTTGCTTTATCTAATAAAGCGTACAGTGTTGTTCTTGATATTTCATCTCTACAGATTAAGCTTCCAAAAATAAAAACATCTGATTCTAAAACCTTTTCAATCATTTCATTTGTTAGTGTGATTTTATCCCAAGAAGAAGGATACAAAATGTCATAAGAAGCATTTCCCTTTTCGTTAATCATTACATTAACAACTCCTGTTTTATATTCTTCTCCAATTTGAATTGAAGATGAACTGACATTCTGGTCTTTTAAAAATGATAGTATATTATCGCCATCTTCATCATTACCAATCCGACTTATAATTGTTGAATTGGCTCCTAAAGAACCCATCCTTAGTGCCACATTCAAAGGCGCTCCGCCAATTTTTTTATGAGATGGAAATACATCCCATAAAACTTCACCGAAAGTCACAATACTTAAACCATATTTTCTTTCCATAATTTTGAAAATTAAGAGCTTTAAATTAATCCACAAGCTCAATATTATTATTTTTGAATTTGAATTACTTCAAATTGAACTTTTTCTTTTTTTGGATCTGTCTCACAAAATAAAAAAAGGAAAACATACTCAGTAAAAGCATTTAAAGTTCAATACTAAAAGTTAAAGGCAAGTAAAATACTTGCCTTTAACCGAATTTACTAACCAAAACAAATTCATATTAAACTCAATTTTTAATACCCAGGATTTTGCTTATACAATCCTCCTGTAAAATCAATTTCTCTTTGAGGTATCGGATAATATTCATCTCTACCCGCTGTGAACTTAGCATTTGAAAGAAAAGTTCTTTTTATACGCTCTTTATTTATAAAAGCATTCAAAACCGGCTCTGCGATACCCCATCTAACCAAGTCAAAAAATCGTGTACCCTCCATACCAAATTCAATTCTTCTTTCAAACATTAATGCCTTCATTGCATAGTCTTTAGAAGGGAAAGATATATATGGTTGAATTTTATAAACATTGGAAGCTCCAGCCGCAAGAGGCATCGTAATACTAGCTGCAGCCCTTGTTCTAATTTGATTGATTAAAGGCAATGCTTCGGTATATCTGTTTAGTTGTATTAAAGCTTCAGCTTTGAATAATAAAACATCAGCATATCTAATAAAATCAACATTCTTTGAGGTTCCAATAAATGGGCCGTTTTTTACATAACATGAACAATCCGGTGATTGTTGTTCTTTCATATTACCAAAATAACCATAGTCACCTGGATCTCTAGCCCAACTGAATTTGTAAACCATATCTCCAGCGGTCTTTACTGTATTTTTATATTTAAATGGTCGTCCCGGTATCCCCACTGTATGGTCAATTCTTGGATCAACCGTCACTCCTGCAGTAAGTGTGGCATCTCCATTACCATTAACTCTGCTAAAAATGTCTGCAACATTAAATGTATCAAGTAATGGTAAACCATTTGCATCGGTTCTAAAGGCATTTACCATATTTTGACTAGCTAAATGAAAACCACAACAGCCATAAAGAGGGGTCCCATGAGGCGAATTCAACCCTGTTGCAAAACTAACTCTACCCGTTTTTGTACCGTCGTTGATTGAAAATTGAACTGCCCAAATTGATTCGGGACCATTATCATGACCATCTAAAAAGTTATAACCAAAATCTGGTTCAAGGTTAGCCACAACTTTATCCGCATAATCTATTACTTTTTGCAATTTTGCTGCGTCTATACTAGTAACTTGATGCGCATCATCTTGTTTATATGCCTGATATAAATTTAATTTTGCCAAATAAGCAGCTGCAGCATTTTTGTTTGCTCTACCTACCTGATCTTGTTTCTGTGGTAAATTATCAAATGCAAATTGAAAATCCGCAGCAATTTTGTCCCATAAAGCATCACTAGTCAAATCATTTGAAGTTTTTAAGATTTGCTCTTGAGTTAGATCTTCAGTAATAAAAGGCACTTTATTGAATATTAACTTTAACATAAAATGAGAATGAGCTCTTAAAAAACGTAGTTCTGCTTGTCTTACTTTTTTTAATGGATAATTCGCATCTGGAATTGCATTGATTACAGTCAATGCAAAATTGGCTCTTGAAATTGCTTTATAGTAATTTGTCCATGTTTTAGGTAACATCCAATCTCCATAATCTGGAATAGTGGTATTGTATTGTTCGTAACGATCAATAACATCAACATCACCGCGACCTCCACCACCTTTATAGGCATCATCGGCGCGAACACTTCCATAAATCCACATGCTTGTTATTGGACCTACCATTTCGTCATTACCTATTCCAGCATAAGCTGCAGTGACAAGAGATTCTGCATTTTCAGGCGTTGCCACATTTACATTGGAGAGCACTCCAGTAGGTTCATAGTTTAGAGATTCTGAACTACATGCTGCCAAAAGGAAAATTGACATACAGCAGATAACTATTTTATTATATTTTTTCATAAGAATTGATTAAAAATTAAGATTTACTGCCAATGTAAACGATGTTGGCACTGGTATTCTATTTATATCTGTTCGCTCTGGATCAGAACCTACATAGCCTTTTGGAGTAATCCAAAATAAATTTTCTCCTTGAGCAGAAATTCTACATTTGGTTATGAATCCTGATTTATTAAAGATACTGTCAGGAAGAGTATATCCTATCTGGATACTTCTAACCTTAAAATAAGAGTTATTTCTAAAAAGATAATCAGAAGTTTGACTATCATTGTTAACCAAAGATAATGATGGAATCGTTGAACTAGTATTTGTAGGTGTCCATGCATTCAAAGTTCCTGGACCAGAGTTATTACTTCCTGACGCAAAATTGTTGTAAAATATATAAGGATCTAAACCAATTCTCCCTGCTACACCCGATCCAAAAACGGAGAAGTCAAAGTTTTTATACGCTAAACTAATGTTAATACCATATTCTAATTTTGGTAAAGTTGAACCAATAAAAGTTCTATCATCAGAATTAATAACCCCATCATGATTGATGTCAACATATTTTATTCCACCCAATCTAGCCCCAACTTGAGTAGCGTGAGAATCGATGTCAGCTTGACTTTGAAACAAACCTTGTGTTTTGTAACCAAAAATTTCATATTGAGAATGACCAATTATAGAGTTACCAGCTGTTCCTGGATATGCAGTTCTAACTTCCACAGGTAATTGTGTAACTATATTTTTTGTTGCTCCAAAATTGGTAGACACATTAAAATACAAACCGTTTGTAAATTTTTTTGCATATCCTAATGTAAATTCCCATCCTTTATTAGCCGTTGATGCCCCATTTAAATACCTTTGCTGTCCTTCACCAACTGCTGAAGCAATTGGAGGTACTATCAAAATACCTTCAGTATGTCTTGAAAAATAATCAAAGGATCCTGTTAATTTTTCGCCAAAAAAACCGAAATCAATACCAACATTTGTTTCTTTGGTTGTTTCCCATTTTAAATCTGGATTGGCAGCTTGTATAGACACAAAACCAGAAGGCAAAGTCCCCGTATTCTGTCCATTCAAGTCATAGGCAGTTCCAACATTATAATAAGTATTCCAGAAATCTGGATAATAAGTGTTCTGATTAGGACCATATCGAGCCTCATATAACCCAAAACGGGCATTGTCTCCAATATTTTGATTACCCACTTCTCCATATCCTGCACGTAGTTTTAAGTTTGAAACTACTGTTATTTTCTTTAAAAAATTTTCATTATTAATTCTCCAACCAGCTGTAACAGCAGGAAAAATACCAAATCTATTGTTTTCACCAAATCGAGAGGAACCATCTCTTCGTATAGTAAATGACGCTAAATATCGGTCTGAAAAGGAATAATTAAATTTCCCAAAATCAGATAGCAGCCTACTTCCGGATGAGGTACCAGTTACTGTTCTTATTCCAGTTGCTGCAGAAAGCACAAAATACGATTCTGACTCAACTGCAAATCCTTCAGCATATCCTGTAAAAGTACTAAAATCTGTTTTAACTGATTCAGTACCAACAATAATTCCAATTTTATGCTTTGAAAGAGTCAAATTATAATTTAAAGTATTCGAAATGGTTAAGCTTGAATATTTATTGGTATCCATTGTCAAACTATTCGTAGCTCTGGTAATAAAACCGTTATTAACAGTTGGTTCGATATCTTTACGTTCATAACTATTAGAATCCATCCCAATACTATTTTTGAAAGTAAGATTTTTTAATAAATTTACTTCAGCAAAAATATTTCCAAATAAAGAGATTTTCTTACTATTATCCCATCGGTTTAAATACTGCATTAACAATGGGTTGTTTCTGTCTGAGTAACCAGACCCTATCGGACCTCCATAATCACCTGAAAGCGTGTAAACTGGAATAGTTGGAGCTAAAGAAATTGCCAATCCCGTAGTCCTAGCCCCTCCCACATCATTAGCAGCAGCTCTTTCATTAGATTGGGTAAATTGCGAATTAATACCAATTTTAACTTTATCTTTAAATAGCTTAAAATCAGCATTTAATCTTGCCGTATATCTTTCATAATTTGTAAATTTTAACATTCCGCTATTATCCAAATAACCAATATTCAACATTGCATTTGTTTTGTCAGTTCCTCCCGAAATTGATAAATCATTGTTAATAAGAAGACCCGTTTTATACATAGTATTTTGCCAATTTGTATCCCCGGCAGGAACATTAGCATTTCCGCCTACAAATGGTTGTACAGACACACTATTCAACACTGGATGACTAAGATCATGATTCCAGTCAAAATTATAAATTTGACCATAGGCACCAGATGGATCCATACCGTCATTCACTGATGCTTGCCATAAGACCTTTCCTCTATCTACTGCATTTAACATTTTGTAGCGTTCCTTTTTCTCTGATTGCATAGTGACATTAGTACTAAAAGATACTGCCGTATTCTCACCTTTTTTAGCATTCTTAGTCGTAACTATGATTACTCCATTTGCTGCCCTAGAACCGTAAATCGATGATGCAGAAGCATCTTTTAATACTTGAATAGATTCTATACTACTTGGATTTAAACTAGCAAAAATTTCGGGTCTGGTAACAGGAACACCGTCAATAACGTATAATGGATCCGTATTCCCAAGGGTACTCACACCTCTAATCAAAATTCTACTGCTCGCTCCGCTAGGATCTCCTGATTTTTCAATTGTCAGTCCAGCAACTCTTCCTTGTAATGCGGCCATGGCATTTCCTGAACTTAAGCTTTGTGCCATTATAGGCTTTAACTCTACAACAGTAACAGCACCGGTCAGATCTACTTTTCGTTCTTTTGAATAACCCGTTACAACGATTTCATTTAATTTCACAGATTCCCCTTTCAAAGAAACATTTATAGTTTCTTGACCACTAAATTTGACTTTTTGCACTGCAAAACCTGTAAAGCTAAATATCAAAGTCGCATCTTTATTCACCTTGCCAAGTGAATACTTCCCATCAATATCTGTCGACGTACTTATTTTTGTTCCAGCAATCACAATAGTCGCACCAGGTAATGGTAAACCGTCGTCAGATGAGGTTACAACTCCTTTCACAACACCATTTTGTGCAGAAAGTGAAAAAAAGGAACCCATTAAGATCAAATACAGAATGATTTTTTGTTTCATAATTAAGATAGTTTAGTTAAAATTTAGTTGATTAATAATTAAGTTTTCAATGGTATACCCAGCTTCAGCTTTAGAAACTGAAAAATATTTCATTGGTTTTTCTGGAAAAAATATTTCTGTCATAACTGTTTTCCCATTATTGTAAAACACTTCAATTGATGTTTTATCAACAATTATTCTTATGTCTATTTTGTCGAAATCTTCCGTAAATGGAGCTTTTGAAATTTTATTCGCAAATATGTCTGAAAACGCTATTTTTCCAGATTTTGATCTATCAATGAAAAAATATTTGTCTTTTTTATTGATACCAAATTGTATAGAATTACCGTTTTTATTGGAAAGTGAAAAAGTATAAATATCCTTTTTTAAGTCCTTTAAAGTAAACCGAATTTCTACTTTTGATAAATCCACTAAAGATTGATTAGTTAGTACCGTTTCCTTATCTATTTTAAGACTGTCTTTTTTTATAGTTTTGGATATATAATTTTTTAATTCTCGTACAGGTTGAAAAGAAATACGATAATGACCCTCATTTTTTGTAAGAGATAATTCCCTTGGAATAGTCATGCTGCTTCTCCATTTTTCTGTAGGAACTTTTTCAGCATATTGCCAATTGGACATCCATCCAATAAACAATTTTCGCCCATCTATATCTGATATGTTAGACCAGGTTACACCTGCATAATTATCTCTACCATAATCAATCCATAGCCCTTTTTGCTCTTTTACATCTTTTGAAAAAGATTCATCTAGCGTAAATGTTTTTCCGTCAAAATCTCCAACAAAATACTGAGTAGCGGAGCCACCGTTGGGACCACCTGGGTTGATACTTTGCAATAAAACCCATTTATAATCATCAGAGCCTTCCACAATAATCGGAAAAAAATCAGGACATTCCCAAACACCGCCGTGAGATCCTATTCTATTTCCAAATTCAGATTGTTTTTCCCACTCCTTTAAATTTTTTGAAATATAAAAATGAACTTTGTCTCCTGCTGCCAGTACCATCAACCATTGTTGATGAATGGCATCCCAAGTTATTTTAGGATCCCTAAAATCTTTAATATTTGGATTTTTTATTACTGGGTTTTGCTCATATTTAGTCCAGGTCAACCCTTCATTTAATGAATAAGCTATACCTTGAGACTGAAAATTAGTTTCTCCTGCTTTTTCTTTTTTCATATCATGATACGTAAACATGGCAATAACTGGGGGATTTTGTAATGTGCCAAATCCAGAAGTGTTTTTTTCATCTACAATAGCACTTCCAGAAAAAATATAACCTTTTTCATCAGGATAAAGCGCTATTGGCTTTTCTGTCCATGTTATCATATCCGTGCTAATGGCATGACCCCAATGCATAGGTCCCCATATATTTGAATCTGGGTAATGCTGATAATAAAGATGGTAATATCCATTTTTATAAAACATTCCGTTAGGGTCGTTCATCCATCCTTTTTTAGGAGTAAAATGAAAATTTGGTCTATACAAATCTTCTTCAGTATATACTTTTGTATTTGTCTTGGAAAGTTCTTTGCAAGAATATAGGCTAGCTAATAAAAACATACTAATAATTAATACTAGATACTTTATTTTTTTTATTTGAATCATAATTTTACTTAATTAATTTTTTACTTAATTCTTCAAGAGAAATCCCTTTTGTTTCTGGCATCATGAAAGCAACAAACAAAAGTTGAAAAACCATCATCACAGCAAAAAATAGAAACACTACTCCAGGTCCTACTGTAGAAAATAAATAGGGAATTAATGATGGAATAATAGCCGCAAGAACCCAATGTGTAGTACTCCCAAATGATTGACCCGACGCTCTTAAATGATTCGGAAAAATTTCTGATATAAAAACCCAAATTACCGCACCTTGACCAATTGCATGTGCAGCAATAAATAGAAATAAGAAAACGGGTACAGCAATTCCTTCCCAGTGAAAAAAGAAAGCCATTGCAACAAGTGAAAGTGATATAATATAACCTACAGATCCAATGTACATTAATATTTTACGCCCTAATCTGTCGATTAAGAAAACTCCAAGTAGCGTAAAAATTAAATTTACCACTCCAATTCCAATACTACTAAGTAAAGCGGTACTTTCTCCAAGACCCGCTTCTTGAAATATCCTACTGGAATAATATAAAAAAGCATTAATCCCAGATAATTGATTAAAAAACGCCATTAAAAAAGCTAATACTAAAGGTGTTCTGTATTTCTTTAAGAATATAGTATCATTTGCAAGTGACGCATTATTATTATCAATTTCAATCTCTCTTTTCATGTTTTCATAATCGGCCTCTTGACCCATCATTCGCAGGACTTTTCTAGCTTCCTCATTCTTGAATTTAGACAATAGCCATCTTGGACTTTTAGGAATTGTAATAATTAATAATACATAAATTAGTGATGGAATTGTTTGTACTCCCATCATCCATCTCCAAGAATTTTCACCAACATCATTTAAAAGATAATTAGACAAAAAAGCCATAAGAATACCAAATACAATATTGAACTGGTAAAAAGCAACTAGTCTTCCTCTATCTTTTGCAGGAGCAATTTCAGAGATATAAGCTGGTGCTGCAATTGTAGATGCTCCAACACCCAAGCCGCCTATAAATCTAAAAGCAGCAAATACAAATGGGTTATTGGCAAATGCGGAACCGAGTGCCGAAAAGAAAAATAAAATTCCAATCCATAATAAAGTATTCTTTCTTCCTATCTTATTCGTCGGAATTCCACCAAATATGGCTCCTATAACTGTTCCCCACAACGCCATTCCCATAACAACTGTTCCGTGAAACGCATCCGATGAGTGCCAAAGAACTTGAAGCTTTTTGTCTGCTCCAGATATAACAACTGTGTCAAAACCAAATAGAAAACCTGCTAATGAAGCAATCAATGCCCAAACAACTATTTTTTTCATTATTTATAATTAATATGTTGAGTTGCTAATTTATTCGTATAACTAGATTTACTGTTTTAGGCATGTTACAATTTTATTAATATTGAAAAAAAACAATAAAAAATATTGTATATGACTGAAATAGAGCAATTAACTAAAATAAATTAGTAAGAAACTATTTCGTTATAGTTTAATTATGTTACTCTATTTTTGATTATGTTACTCCAATTAAAAGTAGTTAATGAAATAGAGCATGGAGGGATATCAACTCCTACAAATTGCAGTAGGTAGACTTTTCAGGCTTGGTATATTAATAATCAAAAACTAAGGAAATTTGGAAACATTGATTAGGAAAACAAGACACTTTCATATGTAACAAAGTCAACAAAACAATAGATTATAGAATTTTAGGCTCGAGTAGAGCCTTTAGAAAAACAAAAGACTTTCATAGAGAATAGGCCTTATGTTGCAAACAAAAAATTATATGATTTATTGATTAATGAACGGAAAAGAATATCACATTGATTATAAATAAGCGCAGTAACTGAACAATAAATCATCTAAAAGAAAAAGAGCAAAAATCAATAGCATTTATATATTATTTATTCGGGATAAAATGACGGTTTTACAATTGAAGAATTTGAAGAAAGAGCGCTAATGAAGCAACGCCAAAAAAGTTGCCTTAAATACTGATACACTAGAAATGAATGGGATTTTCTCTGTATTGTAATACATTCTGTTTTACAAAAAAAGCGGTTAATGCAAATATTGCATTAACCGCTTAAAAAACTTATTTTTTTTAAACTAACCTATTCTTAATCTAGATTTATTTTTTAATAATTTTATAATTATTTATCTTTTTGGTGTCATTATCCAACGTTTGTATAAAATAAGTTCCCGTTGCTATTTTTGACATATCAATATTTTTCAATTTCGTTTCAATAAGTTTTCCACCTGTGATGTCATAAACAGTTGTTGTAAGATTCCCATCATATTGAATATGCAATTCATTTTGAACCGGATTCGGATAAAATTTAATATCCAACGATCCATCAAAAGAAGCAACAGATAAACTACTTTTGTTAGCCAAATATAATAGTGTATTTTTAGTAAGATTTTTGACATTGTCATTAGTTCCGGCAGTTCCGGCAGCCCAATCATAAGTTCCTTGACCATAAGTAATAACGGTTCCATGTCCAGTATTAAATCCAGCAGGATTAAACTGTAATGCTGGAACTTCATTTTGTCCACAGTTTCCCATTAAAATTTTTGCTTGCAACATATTCTCTAAAATTCCCCTTTTTGTTGGTAAATCGGCTGTTGGATTATCATTGACGATACGTCCCCAATCCATATTATATTGAAGTACTCGATTTTTCTTACTAGTTCCTGCTGCAAGAAATTCAATATAAGGAAGAGCAGTATTACAAGGATCAATAGATGTTGTAATGCCAGAAATTAAAGGACTTGCTATGTCTCCATTCCACCAATTACCCCAAGCACCTGGCGTATTATTAATATTTGCATAAACATCTCCAAAATCTTGATTTGGTTTGTATTCCCAAGGGTTTGAATATGCAGGATTAATAACGCCAAATGGTTCTACACCTGCCTCTGCAAAATTTCCCAAAAGCATATTTCCTCCTCCTTGATAATACGTTTTAATTGCAGCAATGAATGCATCTTCTAAAGGACCGTCTGTCGCCTCATCTCTAGTCCAATCGAACCCTGTTTTTTTTAACATACTATGTTTTGTTCCATCTCCCTCTGGATGACTATGTGGAAAATCTGTCAGCCTACCAGTCCAAGTTCCTGGATCGTACTGAATCCATATAACATTGTATTGACTTAAATTAGCTCCTGCAGCAACATCTTCAAAAGACAAATAATTTACCGTGACATTTGGTGTATTTACACCAAAATCTTCCATAAACCATATTCCGGCTTTAGTATCACCTTCAGGTAAATATTCGACATTTGTCCATGACAAATCATCATTATAGGTACCAGCCTGGCCTATAAAAGCAATTTTCTTTTGGGCAAAACTTGCACCAGTCAAAGCTAACATTACTATTAGTACTAATTTTTGAGTAATTTTTTTCATGATTTTTAATTGAGTTAATTGAGTTATTAATTTTTATTGTTGATTAATTCGAAACTGTGAGACTTGAAAATGTAACATCTCCATTATTTGTAAAAATTGTCCATGGGTTTTGATCCATTTTATAAATACGATTGGTGAATGCTATTTCATTATTGATGTATACAACACAAACCGAATTCTCTGAAACAATAGTTACATCAAACTGTTTATTGATAGGAACTGTCAGCGGCAATTGGGTAAGAGTAGATATAACTGCTGAAGAAGTACCGTTTTTTATTGATTTCTCTAATCGTATTTGATTATTAGCTAAATCAAATACAATGGAATATACTTCATTTTGAGTGCTGCAAGCACCAAATCCAAAACCAAATTGAGTAGCACTTCCTGCAATAATTTTAGTTTTGATTTTAAATGGTTTAATTTCTCTATCAAATAGCGCGTATGATTTATCAACGCCACTAGCATTTAAAATATAACTAGCATTATTAACGGTACTTCCCACGCTTTTTAAAGGAGTTAAAACTTTGGTTGTCGCAAACTTATTATTAACACCATCAGTAATAGCTACGCCAAAAGTGCCGTCCGTATGTTGTATTAAACGATGCGTAACTAATGATCCTGCCCAATCGTAATTATTAGCATCATTATCGTTATTTTTTGTTGGACACCAGCCCATAATGAATCTGTTTACTCCATCAAAAACGGTTCTTCCCGCATAAAAAGCTACACCATCAAGCTTGCTGTTATTAGGAGTAATCCATGAACCAGAAGTTGAAAGTCGGTATTTATAATGAACCATACGATCATCAATATTCGAATAAATCAGGTATTGATAATTACCCATCGTAAATACATCTGGACATTCAGTCATAAAAGTGGATGTGTCTTCATAGAATGGTTTTTCTAATGTCCAATCAATTAAGTTTGTAGAACTATATTGAGCCAAAACTGCACGCCATGGTACAACATTAGTATCTATTATACCTGCGGTGGAACGAGATGCAATTAACATTTTATAAGTTCCAGTCGTTTTATCTTCTATAATAATTGGATCTCGAAAATTGTTCCTATCATAGCCAAGAGAAGCTTGCAACAGAAACAATGGATTCTTGGTCCATGTTATCAAATCCGTTGAAGTAGCAAGCATAATTTTTTCTTGAGGATCTAGGTTTCCATTGTGTCCCGTATAGAATCCATAATAAATACCGTCTTTTTTAAAAACAGATCCTGTACCTAATGCGCCATCCTGATCTGTAGCACTACCTGTTGGAATAGCCTCTCTATTCCCAACAAATGTTGCAAAGTCAGTTGTTGTAGTTTTATACCATGGATGAAAAGTGGGTGAAGAATTTCTGGCATCAAATAAATAGAAAATATGAAATACGCCATTTTCATAAAAGGGCATTGGGTCACCAACCCAATTGTTAGCTGCCTTAAACATAGTTGTATATTCCCTTCCTGTTTCGCTTATTGATCTACATACTGGATCCGTTACCGGAACGGGATTATTAGTTGAAGAGTTATTGTTACTGCAACTGAAGAATAGAGCTAGCAAGAGCAATAGAGGCAGAAGTTTAAAATAGAATTTCATTTTATTGGATTTATATTAAAAAAAGGGATGAAACTTAGTAACACTCTTGTGAAGTATTGCCTATTATAAATGAATACATTTCTAACACTAATTATTTAAATATTGAAATAAAATTTATTCAATACTATAGTTATTAAATGCAATTGAAATAGTACTATTTTATTATTGCACAATGTATCCCCTAAATATGTATTATTATTTAAGTTATGTTTCTTATGTGTTTAAAAGAGATTTAAAAATCGTAAGTAATTGAAATATAATTACTTAAAAAATAAATACTTATTTATCTATAAGATTGTAGTTTTGTTTATGATACCTATATTTTATATATGTTACACCTTCGAAATAAAATTGATTTATGAAATCAGGAAAATATTTGTCTTTTTTTATTAATAATGTAATTATAAACAGATAGGGTTGTTTTATTTAATTATAAAAAATGGAATTAATACCAAATATGAGAACAAATTAGTCTGAAATTTGCGGCTATTTTTTGAACCATATAAGGCAAATAAGGTCATATAGGTTAGACTAAATAATATACATAAATGGTATAACAAAATTAGTGTATGGATATGCAAATAATAACTGCAAAATAAGTTAAGCACCATTTTTGTAACTATTTTTTTTAATTAATAATTACAATTTAAGTAATAACGATATTATGATGTTGTGTTTTTAGAATTAACTATATTTATCTAGTTTACTGATTTTAAAGCACTTTTGAAATATTTTTGACTTTCGACTTTACGACATTAAAACTTTCGACTTACTTAGATACGTTTTAAATAATAAAAATTAAACAATAATTCTGTATTCGGTAGGAGTAATTCCAAATTTATTTTTAAACGCAGTTGAATAATAACTTGGCGAGGAAAATCCAACAGCATAAGCAATTTCAGAGATATTGTGATTGCTTTTTTTAAGTAACTCTTTCGATTTTTCTAATCGAATATTAATAATATGTTCACTTACACTAATTCCAAATATTGCTTTTACTTTTCGATACAATTGCACTCTTGAAATGTGTAAATCTTTGGCGAGTTCTTCAACAGTATAGATTGAACTATCAATGTTCGCTTCAATTAATTTATTTAATTTTTTTAAAAAATCTTGTTCTGAAATACCAAACCCTACTTCATCATTATTTACAATGTTTACAATGTTATTTGAATAGTAAAAACGTAATTTTTCTCTATTAAAAAGCAAACTCTTTATGGATTGAGATAATGATTTTAAACTAAAAGGTTTCGTAAGGAATATATCTGCTCCACTCCCCAGTGCCTTAGAATAAGACTCTTGATCATCAGATGCAGTTAAAATAATTACAGGAATATGAGAAGTCCTTAAATCTTTCTTCAGTATCTCGCAAATTTCAAAACCATTTTTCCCGGGTAAATTTAAATCACAAATAATAATATCTGGGATTAACTCCAATGCACGTTCGATGGCATTGATTCCGTCAGAAGTATAAATGGAGTATTCCATTGAAAGCCTATGGGAAACAAAATCTAATAATTCTTTATTATCCTCAATGTATAGAATTGAATAATTATCTTCAGTATTTTTTGGTTCTACACTTTGAATATCCTCTGTATCTAAATAATCTGAATGATGATTATAACCTAAAACAGTATCTTTTATAACTTCTTTTTCTTCTAGATGATCTTTTCCTAATGGAAGTGTAATTATAAAATCGGTTCCATTTTTTGAATTTATTACAATATGTCCTTTATGCAGCTCTATAAAACTTTTTGAAAGATGAAGTCCAATCCCTGAACCGTTTCTATAATTATTAGAACCTTGATAAAAGGCATTAAAAACTTTATTCAATTCATTCTCCGGAATCCCAATACCTGAATCTTTAAAGTGAATATTAACAGTTTTATTGGACTTGTTTTCATTAATTGCTATCAAAATTTTCCCGTTTTCTGGGGTAAATTTAAAGGCATTTGACAATAAATTAAAATAGACTTTATCCATTAAATTAAGATCAATATAAATCTCAAGTTCAGGATTGTTTGTAGTCAATGTAAAATCAATATTTCTTTTTTTGGCTTCCCGTTCAAAATCTGCAAATATACCCTTAGAAAAGTCTAATAGATTAGTTTTTGAAGCTCTTAATACAAACTTTTTATCCTCGGCTTTACTATAATCCAGTAATTGATTAATTAAACGGAGTAATCTCCTAGAGTTATTAAACATCAGGCTAATTTCTTTATTAATAGAAATCCCTTTATTTTTAAATTCAATACCCAAAGATTCGATAGAACTTAAAATTAGAGTTAAAGGAGTTTTGAATTCGTGGGACAAACCCATAAAAAAATTAAGTCTTGCTTCGTTACTTAGTTTTAATTCTTCAGAAAATTTCTTGATTTCGTTTCTTTGACTTTTTATTTTTCTATTGGTTACTTCCAATTCTTTATTTTTACGAAGAATTGTTATACGGGAATAAATACTGAATACTGCCAAAATTAATGCTAACATAAATAAGGAAAACAAAAGCTTCAGTAGATTAGTCTGGGTAGAATATTTCTTTTCTTGAGTTTTAATAACCTTTTGTTGTTGCTCAATATCTGATTGCTGAAGTGTTATTTTATCAAATTGATTACTCATAATTTCAGCATTAATTGAGTCAATCAAAGTGGTATTCAGTTTGTTGTTTTTAGAAAAAATATCTTTTTTAACTATATTTAAAGCTAATCTAATTGCTTCACTTCCTCCTGTGGGATATAAAACAGTAGCGTCTAAAACACCGTCTTTTATAAGTTGAATCCCCCCATTAGTTCCGTTAAGTCCATCTACCCCAACAAACTTAATCTTTTTTTCTAATCTCTTGTCTTTTACAATCTTCCATGCATTGTAGGCAATAATATCATTAAAACAATAGATAAAGTCAATTTTTGGATTTTTATCTAATAAATCATTGAAATCGTTTTTAGGCCTCCCATACTCATCAACATTAACACTTGTAACTTTTATATTTGGGTATTTCTTAACAATTTGGTTAAATCCTAAACTTCTTTCATAGACAGGCGATGTCATTGAACCTCCTTTAATTTCAACTACATTTGCTGCACCTTTAGACGATGAGATTATATATCTTCCTGCTATTCTTCCTACCTCTATATTATCCGCTCCTAAATAGGCTGAATAGTTTGAAGTATTCACTTTTCTGTCAATTATAATTACGGGAATTCCTTTAGCATATGCTTTTTCAATTACTGGAACTATAGAATCCGATTCAAAAGGAGAAATAATTATAACATCAACTTTATCATTGATAAATTTTTCAATATCACTAATCTGTTTTTTTGCTTGACGATTGGCATTATAAATAGTCAAATGAACCTCTGGATGAAGAGAAGCTTCAACTTCCATTGCATGATCCATCGATTTTCTCCAAATATCATGATCAATACATTGAGAAAAACCTATAGATATCTTAGCCTTATCATCATTCCCAAATTTACAGGAGTTTAATAGCAAAATATTGCTAATAAGAATTATATAACTAAGTTTTCTTAACATTGGGTTTCTTATTAAAATAGTTGATTTAAAAAATAACTTCAAAAATAGTTAAAATTATATATTCATGAAATGAAGTGCCATTATAAATGAATATTGATTATTTTGAAAACAATAATTGATTGCTTTATAATATAAGGAATGTAAATATATAGAAAAGCAATCTTGTCATGATTTAATAATAAGAATTTAATTTAGCTCCTTCTTTTTTAAATATTTAGTCAGAATCTTAAAAGTGTTAAAAACAGGAATTATATTTTTCTATTTGAGTCATTTTTTCGTTCTCAATCATTTAAGTATTCGACTTTATAACTTTCTCCTCTCATTTATCTATATCATTCTAGTTTTAA